>JAISAX010000727.1 GCA_031266495.1 Opitutaceae bacterium | reverse complement strand
CCAGCCCCGCTCCCCCCTCCCCGCCCGCACCCCCGCCCACACAGCCCGGCCCCCCTGGGCGCGGCGGGGGGGGGGGGGGCAAAAATTAGTAGATGAGGGCAACATGGGAGACATGGGAGCGGTGCTGGATTTGGAAAACGGGAAGGACCATGAGATTTTTCCGGAGAAAGGAAAGATGAATTCTGCTAGACACGTCCAGCAGGGTGTAATTGAAAGTGGAGGGAAGCCAGAGCCGACACGTAGGGGCGCACTTCACGTGCACCCGTTCGCGTGTTCGCAGGATGAGGCGCCGATGTTCATCAACGCGAGCGGGCGCACGTGAAGTGCGCCCCTACGACGGCTCTGGCGATACACCAGGCTTCCCACCCCTTTCAATTACACCCGTGGCTGCATGAAACCGGTCATTTGTCCCAAGTGTCAGTGCGGAATGGGGCGGCTGGCAAATTGGAGGAATTGTAGAGGTTGACGTCGGGTGTATTGGTCCAGGCGTAACGCACCGCAACCGGTTCGGGAACGGATGGAGATGAAACGAGAATCGTGCCTCCCGTCTCGATTGCAGCCGTGGCTGCAACAAAATTTTTATCCGCTCCGGCAAGCTCGAACGAGGTTGGCGGTCCATTGCGTGAAGTCAGGCCGTCGGCGTGTTTGAAGGTTATGCGAATCGCGGAGCCGATGCGTTGGTGGACGTGGTAAACGGGGCCGGATGTTTCGAGCGAGGGTTCGCCGTAATGCCGGGCGCGGGCAATGAGGGCGAGGCGGTGCGCGACGTCCTGTTTGTTGGTCGGGTGAACGTCGTCGGGGTTGCCGATGTCAATGGTCACGGCCATGCCGGTGTTCGGCAAGGCGAGCGCTTTTTGCTGAGCCTCGCGCAGGAATGCCCACTGACGCTGGCCCGCGTCGCCGTCTTTGAAATTGGGGAGTTGCACGAAATAAAACGGAATGTCGCCGAGGCCGAAATCGGCGCGCCATTGTTTGATGAGCGCGTTGAAAAGCGGGGCGTAATCGGGCGCGTGCCATGCGTTGTTTTCGCCCTGATACCAAAGAATGCCGCGAATGCCGAAGGGGAGCAGGGGATGGATCATGGCGTTGTAAAGGCCGGATGGCATGGCGTTGTTTTTGGCGGGATCGCGGGGCGGCGAAGGTTTTTGCGCACGAGGTTCGGGCAATGCGCTCCACCCGGCCAGTTGTTGTTCGTAGCGTTTTGTCGCGGCGGGATAATCGGTCACGGTTTTTTCCCAGCGGATGAGCGTGGGGCTTAGGCTCGGGTCGGCTGTCAGCGCGTTCCGGCTCATCCAGGCCTCGATGGTGGAGCCGCCAAGGGTGGCGCGAATGAGGCCGACGGGAATGCCTGTTTTTTGATAAATTTCCCGAGCGTAAAAATAACCGACGGCTGAAAATCCGGCGACGGTTTTCGGTGTAGCGGGTTGCCAGATACGTTCGTTTGTGCTCGGGGCCATGTCGCTTTGCGGAGTGGCGGCGCGGGTTCGCGGAACACGAAAATGGCGGATGAGGGGGTAATCAGCGGTGGCGGTTTCCCGGGCGGCGTTGGCAACGAGCCGGACGGTGAATTCCATGTTGGACTGGCCGGAACAAAGCCAGACGTCACCCACTACGATATCGTTTAACACAATCCGGTTTTTTCCATAAATGACGAGTTCCCCGGGCTGCGGGGTGGCGGCGGTTTTTGGCAGATTGACACGCCAGCGTCCGTCGGGGCCGGCGGTGGTGGAGGCGGTGTATCTGTGAAAGGTTACGCTTGTTTTTTCACCAGGGCTGGCGTCGCCCCAGACGGGGATTTCGATGTCACGCTGGAGCACCATATGATCGCCGAAAATCGGAGCGAGGCGGATATCCGCAACAAGTGACGTCGTCGTGAATAGGGTGACGGTGACAAGAGAGAGAAAGATCGTACGTGCGCGGGGAGGCATTCGAGTGACGAGTGACTGATTAGGGAGGTGGCTCCTATGGGAGACAGATGAAGAGGGGGAATTTTTGCGGGTTCCTGGATTCGCCAATACCCGGGGAGAGTTGGATGTATTGTTTGCGGCCAAGGCCGTCGTCGTCGTTGACGATGAAGCTGGCGCGCCACGCGGTTGAGGGTTGCTTCTCGTAGCCGAGGACGCGCCACGGAAGCGTGAGCTGATAGATGGTGCGGGAAGAGGAGGGATGCCGTGTAACGTTGAAGGATGCCTGGCCTTCGATATCGCCTCTGGCAAATAGCGTCCATTCGGGGGCGTTCATGACCCAGCCTCGGGGGGCGCCCGCTTGATCGAGCGCGAGGACGATCTCCACGAATCCGGTTTGGGTGTCATTGGCGCGAAATGCGAACTGAAGGCTGTCGGCCTGCCAGAGTGTTTCGCGTTTGTGGGGTTGGTGATGGGTTTGATCTGTGACGTTGACGGTGAGGGTCAGGGCATCGGGCGTGGCGGTTTCCAATGTAGCCGATGCGGAGAGGTCCCCGGGGCCTTTCCATTCCATGACGGGGTTGGCGAGCGCTTCGTGCAGATTGCGTATGTCGGATCGTTGGTTGAGTCCGGTGACAAAGGCGGCGTCCGGCGAAATGGCGTTGGCTATTTCGTAGGGCAGGCTGGCCCGGATGGTGATGGTGTCGTCCTTGTTATCCTCACCCTCGCTGGTGGCATTCAGTCCGATGGCGAGTTGACCACGCGGGAGGCCGGAGACGGTGGTCGAGACGGGCAGTTGAAGGTGTCGGGTCGTTTCAGGGGCAAGTGTCACGAGTGTGGTTGTGTCGCCAATGACAAGCGCGGGGTTGTCAGGTGTGATCCGGATATGAGCGGAGACGGGATGCGTAGTCGGATTGTGGATACCAATGGGCAACGTTGCGGGAGATCTTCCCGGGATGAGGGAAACGAGGTCGGGGAGTTGCAGGAGGGGTGTGGTCTGCGGGCGGGAAGGCGATCCTGTAATGTGGATGTAAACGGGATTGTCATCGAGATCGACTACGATGCCGCCCCCGAGGCGTTTTATCGGAACGGGGTTTCCCATGAGATCAAAAACGGCTGAAGCATGGGCATCCGGCCAGCGAAGCCAGTGCGGGCTTCGGCGCCCGGTTCCCTCGCGCCACGTGACCAGGGTGTGGTGTGTCGCTGCGGGTGCCGGGTTGGCATAGAGGTGCTGCCAGAGGCCTTCATCGGCGGAGAATGAGGCGGGCGTTGCGGGTGTTGCGGGCGGGGTGTAGCGGAGATGGGCAAGCTCGGCGATGAGGCGGTTGTAGGCGGCATAGGCGGGTTTGGGGAGGCAATCGAAGTCCGCCAATCCGTAGAAGGGGGCGGTGGGGCCGTTGCGGTCGCGGGAAGAGTCGCGTGTAGTGTAAACAAAATACGCGGCGAGTCCGAGGGCGGGAGCGGTGGATACTTTTTTGACAATGGCGCGGGCTTGTTCGGTTTCGTTGGCGGGATCGATGGTGTGGTAGCCGCCTTCATTCATCCAGGAGGGGAGTGCGGCGACTGCCGGAGATGTGTGTTTCCTGTAAAGGGCTTCGTGCTGTTTTTGCCGCACGATCATTTCGCCAAATGTGTTGTAGTCGTGCCAGGCGCGGGCGTGCCAATGCGCGGGATTCGCGGAGGGAAGGAACTCTTCGACGAAGCGGGGATTGGGTTGCCGGGAAACCATGGCGAACCCTCCGTTCATGATGATGGCATCGGGTTGGAGGCGGGCGATTTCGGCACTGGTGCGGTCGAAGAGTTCGACGTATCGGGCGGTGGTGCTTTTCCAGAAACCGATGTCGGGTTCGTTCCAGATTTCCCAGTAACGGATGCGGTCTTTGTAGTGGTTGACGGTGGTGCGCACGTAGTCGAGCCACGGCTCCATTTGGGGCATGGTGCGCCGGGCATCCCTGGAATCGGTGGCGGTGGTGGCCCAGGGGACGCCGTAGTTGAGGATGGCCTGCATTTCGATGCCGCGTGCGGTGTAGTCGGCAAGCATTTGGTCGGGGCGTGTAAAATCCCACGGTGCGTCGGGGCCGGTTTTTATCCGGTGCCAGGAGGGTTCTTCGCGGGCAATGTCCACGCCAAGGGCACCGAGGAGGGCGAGGGTTTTGAGGCGAATGCCTCCGCGAAGGCTCATGGTATGGTCGGAGATGCCATAGCGGAAGTGGGTGCCGGGGCTTTGGGCTTTCGGAATGACGGCGAGGCGGGTGGTGGCGGCAGGCGAGGGGTCGGGCTGGCCGTTGATGGCGAGGGTGAGTTTCATCCAGCCAAGCCAGGGAGGGGTGAATGAATATGTGGATACAGGTTTTTCCGTGCCGGCGTCTGGC
>JAISAX010000715.1 GCA_031266495.1 Opitutaceae bacterium | reverse complement strand
TATCTCCCGTTGTGGTCAGGTCCTCGCGGGCTTCGCAAGCGAAGCCCCTACGGGGGGGGGAGGGGGAGGGGGGGGGGGGAGGGAGGGAGCACCGCGTTACTTCAGTCCTTGATTCATATAGGCCAGCGTGGCGGCGAGGGCATCGATGCCGGGCTTGCCTTCGAGGAGTTCGCCGATGGCGTCCCAGCGGCCGTTGACGAGCGCGTCGCGGGCGCTCTCGCGCTGGGTCACGGGGATGCTCCGGTCGCCGAAACGGACTTCGAGTTTCTCCTCGTCAATGGTGATTTCTTGTTGCGGGTCGGCTTCGATGGCGGCGGTGATCTGGGCGATGTCCTCGCGCTTCGCGTTCACACAGGGGATGCCGAGCGTGGTGCTGTTGCCAAAAAAGATTTCGGCAAAGTTTTCCGCTATTATGGCGCGGATGCCGGCCTTGTGGAGCGCTTGCGGGGCGTGCTCCCGGGAGGAGCCGCAGCCGAAGTTCGCTCCGGTGAGCAGGATCGTGGCGCCTTTGTGCTCCGGTTTGTCGATCGGGTGCGCGGGGACGACTGGCTTCCCTTCCGGGGTGTGGCGGACGTCGTAAAATAGAAATTCGCCGAGTCCGTCGAAGGTGACGCATTTCATGTAGCGCGCCGGGATGATGCGGTCGGTGTCGATGTCGTTGCCGGGCACGTACACGCCGCGTCCGGTGATTTGTGTGATTTTCTCAAGTGACATGGTGGGTTTCTCGATTGCGGGTTGCGGGTTGCGGGTTGTCAGTTGCGGGCGATTTCGAAGGTTTCGCGGGCGTCGCTGACTTTTCCGGTGATGGCGGCGGCGGCTACCATGAGTGGACTCATGAGGATCGTGCGGCCGGTGATGCTGCCCTGGCGTCCTTTGAAGTTGCGGTTGGAGGTGGAGGCACAGAGTTGGTCGCCTGCGAGTTTGTCGGGGTTCATCGCCAGGCACATCGAGCAGCCGGCGGTTCGCCATTCGAAGCCGGCTTCCGTCAGGATTTTGTCGATGCCGAGTGTTTCGCAGATTTTGCCGACTGCTTGCGAGCCGGGGACGGCCAGGGCTTTGATGCCGGGGGCGACTTTCCGGCCTTTTATGTGTTTCGCCACTTCCTGGAAGTCGGTGAGTCGGCCATTGGTGCAGGAGCCGAGGAAGGCGACGTTGATCGGGGTGCCTTTGATGGGGGCGCCGGGTGTCAGTTTCATGTAGGCGAGGGCTTCTTCGATGGAGGTTTTTTCGTCGGGCGCGGTCGTTTTTGCCGGGTCGGGTATGGTTTCGTTGATCGCCAGGGCTTGGCCGGGGTTGATGCCCCAGGTGATGGTCGGTGGTATGTCGGTGGCGTCGATTTTGATGGTGTCGTCGTAGTGGCAGCCGGGGTCGGAGGTGCAGGTTTTCCAGTGTTCGAGGGCGGTGTCCCAGGCGGCGCCTTTCGGGGCGTGGGGGCGGTTTTTCAGGTAGTCGTAGGTGGTGGCGTCGGGGTTGATGTAGCCGACGCGGGCGCCGCCTTCGATGGTCATGTTGCATATGGTCATGCGTTCTTCCATCGAGAGGGCGTCTATGGTGGTGCCGGCGTATTCGTGGGCGTAGCCGGTGCCGCCGTTGACTCCGAGGGTGCGGATGAGGTGCAGGATGATGTCTTTGGCATAGACGCCGGGGGGGAGTTTTCCGTTGATTTCGATGCGGCGGACTTTGAGGGGCGAGAGGGCCATGGTCTGTGTGGCGAGGATGTCGCGGATTTGCGTGGTGCCGATGCCGAGGGCGATCGCTCCGAAGGCGCCGTGTGTGGAGGTGTGCGAGTCGCCGCAGGCTATCGTGGTGCCGGGTTGCGTGATGCCTTGTTCGGGGCCGACGATGTGCACGATGCCTTGTTTGCCGGTGGCGCGGTCGTAGCAGGTGATGCCGGTGGTGGCACAGTTTTTGCGCAGTTCGTCCATCATGGCTTGCGCCAGGGGGTCGGCGTAGGGTTCGGCGTGCTGGTCGGTCGGCACGATGTGATCGACTGTCGCAAAGGTGCGGTGCGGCATGGCGACTTTGAGTCCGAGGTCGCGCAGCATGCCGAAGGCTTGCGGGCTGGTTACTTCGTGAATGAGGTGCGTGCCGATGAGGAGTTGGGTCTGGCCGTTGGCCAGTTCGCGTACGGTGTGCGCTTCCCATACTTTCTGAAATAGTGTTTTTGCCATGGTCGTGGGTGTTGGTCGTTGGTCGTTGGTGTTGGTCGTGGTTGGGTGCGTGGCCGGATTTTTACAGAATGTTGCGTGGCCGGGAAATACTTGTTTGTTCTCCGGTGATGCCACGTGAGTATCAGTTTCCGTTCGAGTTGCGCCATCTGGTTTATTTCCGCGAGGTGGCGCGGTTGTTGCATTTTCGCAGGGCGAGCGAGTCGCTGGTGGTGGCGCAGCCTGCGCTTAGCCGGCAGATCGCCCAGCTGGAACTGGCGTTGGGTGCTCCGCTTTTCCTGCGTTCGCGGCGGCGTGTGGAGTTGACGGCCGCGGGGAGGGCGTTGGCCGGGCGGATCGAGCCGTTGTTGCGGGCGCTTTCGCTCGTCCCTGGCGAGCTTCAGGCGTTGGCCGGGGGCGATACGGGGCATTTGCGGCTGGGTTTTACCGGGTTGGCGATGGCGACGGTGTTGCCGGGGATTTTGCGGGTGTTTCACAAAAAACATCCGCGTATCCGGCTCGAATTGAATGAGTCTCCTTCCGCTGTCCAGCTCGCCGCTCTCAGGGCGGGCGAGATCGCTTGCGGGTTTTTCCATCCTGATGTTGCCGGCGCCGCTTCTGCGGCGCCGGGCGTGCGCTCGCGTCTGCTGTTGCGCGAGCGTAATGGCGTGGTGCTCCCGGCCGGTCATCCGCTGGCGGCTCGTTC
>JAISAX010000669.1 GCA_031266495.1 Opitutaceae bacterium | reverse complement strand
TTGGCGACCCGGCTTTCGAGAGGGGGCCCATCAGTTTTTTGATTCTCCCTTGGTCTTGATTTCGCTCAAAAATTTCCCAGTTTCTGGCGCTCTTCCCGGTCTCCCGGTGCCGCCTGACTCCCGGCTCCGGCCTGTCCATCGTATCGGGAAATTTATGACGACTTCACCGTTTCTTGAGGATGCGCGGCGCGAAGGGGATGCGCAGCGCGAGATCACGCGGGTGTGCGTGCACGCCGCGCAGCTCCTGATGCAGCATGGCGCGGAGAGCGCGCTGGTCGAATCGACTTCGCGTCGGCTCGGCCTGGCGCTGGGCGTCGAGAGCGTGGAGGTGGCGGTCATGGCCAATGCCGTCACGCTGACGGCCTTGCGCGGGAAACGTTGCCAGACCACCGTCCGTCGCAACATCGATCGCGGCATCAACATGCACATGGTGGTCGGCGTGCAGCGGATCATGCTCGACGCCGAGGCGGGGGGGCTCGATGTGGCGGAGGTGGAGCGCAGGCTCGGCGCGTTGACGCCGTTTCACTACAACCGCTGGCTGGTCGTGGTCATGATCGGGTTGTCGTGCGCGGCGTTCGCGCGGCTGGCCCACGCGGACTGGAGTGGCTGCGCGTTGACGTTCGTGGCGAGCGCGGCGGCGATGGCGGCGCGCCAGCAACTGGCGGCGTTGCATTTCAATCCGGTGGTCAATTTCACGGTGGCGGCGTTTGTCGCCACGTCGATCGCGGCGCAGGGCCTGATCCACGATCTCGGCACGGAGACGCCGCGGATCGCGATGGCTTCGTGCGTGCTGCTTTTCGTGCCCGGCATGCCGCTCATCAATGCGGTGTCGGACATGGTGAAGGGCTACATGAATACGGGGATCGCCCGCCTCGGTTTTGCCGTGCTGTTGTGCGTGGGCACGTGCATCGGCATCTTGCTGGCGATGATGGTGTGGGGGGCGCGCGGGTGGTTGTAATGCGATGATATGACGGGAAACCGGAGGGGGAAAAATCGATGAATCTTTTACTGACCGTTCTTGAGAATGCGTTGATCGCCGCGGTGCCGGCGGTGGGTTTTGCGTTGTTGTTCAACGTGCCGCCGCGGGCGCTGGTTTACGTGGCGATGGGGGGGGCGTTCGCGCGCGGGTTGCGGACGTTTCTGGCGGAGGGCGGACACTTGCCGGTGGAGTGGGCGACGTTGCTGGCGGTGTCGTTGCTGAGCTTGATCGGGGTGTGGCTGGCGCAGCGGCTGCGCGCGCATCCGAAGGTGTTTACGGTGGCGGCCATCATCCCGATGATCCCGGGCGTGCCGGCGTACACGACGTTGCTGGCGATTGTGGAAATCAACCGCACGGGTTTCACGCAGGAGTTGTGGCAGATGGCGGTGTCGAACGGCCTGAAGGCGCTTTTCCTTGTCGGCGCGCTGGCGGTGGGCCTGGCCATGCCGGGGTTGCTGTTTTACCGGCGCAAGCCGATCGTCTGAAGTGGCGCGGGGAGCCCGCGCCGCGCCGTGCGCCCCGCGCTACGGGCGCACCACGAGGCGGACGCGCTGTTTTTGCCCAAAACGGCGGCGAGCGAAATCACGTAACTGGTCTTTCGATACGTCGTCGATTTTCCGGTCGTAGTCCTCGAAGCGCTCGGACGGGAGGCCGAAGAGGTGATTGATGCCGTGCTGCATCGCCCGGGAGGCGTTCGTTTGCTGCGACATCCTCCGGCCGGCTTTCAGGCGCGTGCGGCAACGCTCGAGTTCTTCGGCGGCAAGCTTGCCGGCTTTGACGCGGGCGATCTCGGCGTCGAACTCGGCAAGGACGTCGTCTTCCTTGCCGGGCGCCGTGCCGGCGTAGAGGCCAAAGAGGCCCGCTTCCACGCCGGTGATGCGCTGGGCGCGCACGAAATAGGCGAGCCCTTTTTCCTCCCGCACGCGTTCGAAGAGGCGCGAGGACATGCCGCTGAAGAGTTCGTCGGCAACTTCGCCCGTGGTGTAGTCGGCATCGGTCAGCGCGGGTCCGGCAAAGGCGTCGAACACCACGGCTTGTTCGCGTGGCTGGTGTTCCGTGTAGTTGCCGGGGCGGGGGGGGGTCGTGAAGGGGGCGGGGCGTTGCGGGGGGGTGCCGCGGGGGAGTTTGCCAAGGAGGGTTTCGAGCCGGGGCGCGAGTTTTGCCGGGTCGAAGTCTCCGGCGGCGACGAGCACGGTGTTGGCGCCGACGCGCAGGGCGTCCCAGAGTTTGCGGGCGTCGGCGGGCGTGGCGTCGCGGAGGTGGGCGGCTTCGCCGTTGGCATTGATGGCGAGCGGGTAGTTGCCGAAAAAATGGCGGCGAAGGAGTTTGCGTCCGACGGTCACGACGTCGTCGGCATCCTGCTGGAGGTCGGCGATGCGGGCGTCGCGTTCGGTGTCGAAGGTGGCGCGGGCGAAGGCGGGGCGGTAGATGGCGTCGGCGAGCAGTTCGAGTGCGCGGGGGGAGTCGGCGGGGAGGACTTCGGCGGCGAGGCCGAAGCAGTTGTTGCCGGAGAAGGGGTAGAGGGCGCCGCCGATTTCCTCGATGGCGCGGGCGACTTCGGCGGCGTCGCGTTTTTCGGTGTCGCGCGTGAGGAGGGTGGCGAGCAGGCTGGTGAGGCCGCGGCGGTTGGCGGGTTCGTGGAGGGGGCCGCCTTCGCAGAGGAGGCGCAGGTGGAGATTGGGCAGGCGGCGGTTGGGCAGGAGGAGGAGGCGGGCGCCGTTGGCGAGGGTCACCGGAGCGGGGAGGGCCGGGGCGGCGCGGGTGAGGATGGCGGGCGCGGCGGCGGGCACGGAGGCGCGGGGGTTGAGCGAAACGGCGGTTTCGGTGCCGGCGGGCAGCCAGGCCTTGAGGACGCGGCGGAGATCGGCGGTCGTGACGCGGGCGATACGGTCGAACCAGGCGCGGCTGAAATGGAGGTCGCCCGCGATGACTTCGGCGGCGCCGAGGCGGGCGGCCTGGCCGGACATGGTCTTGCGGGAGTTGATCTCGCTGACGACCACCTGGCGGATGGCTTTGCGCAGGCGCTCGACGGTGAGGCCGGTGGTGAGCGCGCGGCGGAGTTCGGCATGGACGGCGGCGGTGGCGGTGGCGCGGTTTTCCCTGTCGCAGGTGAAAAAGATGGAGAACAGGCCGGTGTCGCCGGGGGCCCAGTTGCTGGCGTCGATGGTATGGACGAGGCGTTTTTTCTCGCGGAGGCTCTGCCAGAGGAGGGAACTGTCGCCGTGGCCGAGGATCATCGCGAGGAGATCGAGGACCGGCGAATCGGGGTGGGTGAGGCCGGGCACGTGCCAGGCGAGGCCGGCCCGGGTGAGCTCGACTTCCTCGAAAAGATCGAGCGAGCGCGGGGCGAGTTGCGCCGGTTCGCCGGCGACGGGGGCGGGGAGGAGGCGGCCGCGCGGCGCGGCCCCGGCGCCGAAATGCTTTTCGACGAGAGCGAGGGTGGCGGCGGGTTCGACGTCGCCGCACACGACGACGACGAGGTTGTTGGCCACGTAACGGCCGCGGTAATACGCGAGAAGGTCGTCGCGGGTGAGCGTGGTGAAGACGTCCTTGTATCCGATGATCGGGTACCGGCGGGGGTGTTCGCGGAAGGCGGTGTCGAAGAGAGCCTCGCCGAGGCGGCCGTCCATGTCGTCGCGCATCATGGCGATCTCGCGGAGGATGACGTCGCGTTCGCGGGCGAATTCGTTTTCGGGGAGCGTGGAGTGCAGCACCATGTCGGCGAGCACGTCGAGGCCGGTGGCGACATGGGCGGCGGGCAGGTCGGCGTAATAGACGGTGCGGTCGAAGGTGGTGTAGGCGTTGAGGTTGCCGCCGCAGGCCTGGACCTCCGCGGAGATGGCGCGCCCGGCGCGTCGCGCGGTGCCTTTGAAAAGCATGTGCTCGAGGAAGTGCGAGACGCCGCTGCCGAGGAGCGGGCCTTCGTGGATGCTGCCGGTTTTTACCCAGACTTGCACGGAGGCGACGGGCGCGGAGTCGTCGGCGAGGACGATGGCGGTGGCGCCGTTGGGGAGCACGGTGCGGTGCACCGGCTTGTTCCAGAAGGTTTCGAGCATCCGGCGGTCAGGCGCGGCGAGTAGGGTGTGCATGGGAGGTGGCGGAGAAATGGCGGGAGGGGGGGGGGAGGGAGGGAGGGAGGGAGGGAGACGGCGGGCGGAATGAGAACTGGAAACGCGAGGGCGAAAGAGCGTCACTTGCCTTCGGTCTTGAGCTGTTTGGCGGGCTTTCTGGCGGGCCGGTGGCACTGCGGCAGGAAGGGTTTCACGAAGGCGTCGTCGAACTCGAAGACGCCGGAAAAATCTTCGCGGCGGTCGGCCTCGGTTTTGCTGAAGATATTGTAATCGATCAGATTATAGACGATCTCGCCAAAGTCGTCGGAGCGGTGAATGCCCCATTCGTTAAGCACGGTCTTGGCCATGGGGCCGAAGCGGTCGAGGGCGAAGTCGCGCAGGCCCTCGGAGAGTTCGCGGCCGGAGACATGCAACGACTGGCGGGCACGAGCGGCATTCTGTTGCCTGATCTGCTTGACGGTCTGGTCAAGTCCTTCCCGGATAAAAGCGTAGGCTTGTCTGGGATAACGGCCATCCTCCTTGCGGATGAGTTCTATAACCTGGTTGAAATCGAGAGCGGGCATGCGGAATGAAATGTGGGATCGGAATATAGTTGGCGCAACAGTGCAACCGCGCCCGGCGTGTGTTTTTGGTCGTGATTAAAGAGCCGAATATGCGCCTCTGGATGGCAAAAAGAATATTTTCCGGTTTGTAATTCTGCCGAAGGAGGGGGATAAGGTGTTTACCTGACACAGATGATCGCCTCCACACAAACCAACCATCCACTGGCCAATGTTCGCAGTGTTCCCCCTGCCACCGGGAACCGGCTGGAAGCGGCTTGCCAACGACTCAAGAAATCCGGCCTTCGTATTACCCAGCCCCGCATCGCTATTATCAATGTGCTGATGCAGCACGAAGTCCCCGTCAGCATCGAGCAAATCTTCGAGGAGCTTGACCGCGATTCGTGCGATCTCGTGACGGTTTACCGCTGCCTGGGTGCATTCGAGGAAATCGGGCTGGTCAAGCGCAGCTTCTTCCACAACGGCACCAGCCTCTACCACCTGACGGATCGCGCCGATACCGTGTACCATATCGCCTGCAAGGAGACGAATGCCGTGACCGTCCTCGACCCGGAAACAACGGCCGAGGTGAGCGGATTGCTCAGGAAGGTGGAAAAGACGCTCGAAGACCGCGGTTTCACGGATATCACCCACATGCTCGAATTTTTCGCGCGCGCGCCGCAGCCCGGCTGCAGTCGCGAGACGGACACGGACGTGATCCGCAACAGCCAGCCTGTAATCCCGGAAGCTTCCGCTCTCCAGGTCTGATTCGCGAAGCAGGTTTTCCCTCCGCTTCACTTCATGGTCGCGCCGGCCTCCGCAAGGGGCCGGCGCCCTGACGTCTTGTTGCCGGGGCCGTGTTTGCGGATAGCGACAAGCCGAGACCCACTTTGTATATGCGGAGGCTCATCGCCAGGATTCCCGGACGGGAGCAGATATGATAGGCTGCGCGCTCAAACCTTGTATTATTACCTATGTCTGCACACACCTCCTCTTACGCTCTCGCCCGTCAACGATATGCCGATCTCGGTATCGATACGGAAGCCGTGCTGGCCCGCGCCGCGGCCACGCCCGTTTCCCTGCACTGCTGGCAAGGCGATGACGTCGGCGGCTTCGAAAGCCCGGACGGCCTGACCGGCGGCGGCATCCAGGCCACCGGCAACTATCCGGGCAAGGCCCGCTCGATCGCGGAGCTTCGCGCCGATCTCGGGCAGGCCATGCGGCTGATCCCCGGCAGCAAGCGGCTCAACCTGCACGCCCTTTATGCCGACTTCGACGCCGCTCCCCGGGTGGAGCGCAGCGAACTCGGCATCGCGCATTTCCAGTCGTGGATCGACTGGTGCCGGGCGCAGAAGACCGGTCTCGATTTCAACCCGTCGTATTTCTCGCATCCGCTTTCCAATGACGGCTTCACGCTGGCCAGCGCGGACAAGGCGGTGCGCGAGTTCTGGATCGCGCACGGCATCGCCTGCCGTCGCATCGCCGCCGAGGCCGGGCGCCAGCTCGGCTCGCGGGTTGTCACCAATTTCTGGATGCCCGACGGGTACAAGGACACGCCTTTCGACCGCCGCGCTCCGCGCGAGCGCATGGCGGCATCGCTCGACGCCATCTTTGCCGAAAAGATCGACGAGGCGCACAATGTGGATGCCGTCGAATGCAAGCTCTTCGGCATCGGCAGCGAGAGCTACGTGGTGGGTTCGCACGAATTTTTCCTCGGCTACGCGACCACGCGGCAGAAGTGGCTGTGTCTTGATGCCGGCCATTTCCATCCGACCGAATCGGTGGCCGACAAGATTTCGTCGGTGCTGCGTTACGTGCCCGGCCTGCTCCTGCACGTGAGCCGCGGGGTGCGCTGGGACAGCGACCATGTGGTCACGTTCGACGATCCCACGCGGGCGATGCTTGAGGAAGTGGTGCGCGGGGATTTCCTGCCGCGCACGGCGATCGGGCTGGATTTCTTCGACGCGAGCATCAACCGCATCGCCGCCTGGGTGATCGGCACGCGCTCCGCGCAGAAGGCCTTGCTGGCGGCGTTGCTCGAACCTGCGGCGCAGCTTCGCGAAGCGGAAAACACGGGCGACTACACCGCGCGCCTCGCCTGGCTGGAGGAGGCGAAAACGCTGCCGTTCTCCGGGGTGTGGGACGAATTTTGCCGGCGTGCCGGCGTGCCGGTTGGCCCCGCCTGGCTGGCCGAGGTCAAGGCCTACGAGAAGGACGTGCTTTCGAAACGCACGTGAGCCGGTGAGCCTTTCCCCCCCCCCCCCCCGGAGCCCGGGGTAAGTGTTTAGCGACGATCAAAAAGGTCCGGGGAGCGCACGCGTCTCGCGTGCGGTGTTCGGCGTCTCGCCGAACACGGTTCGGGGTGGTTGCGACAGGTCTCGACATGCATTGATGCATGTCGAGACCTGTCGGACCGTCAGCCAAGGCCTGGGCGGGACGCCCAGGCCGGCACGCGAGACGCGTGCGCTCCCCGGACCTTCTCGATCCCGGTCTCTCCTTGGCGACGCTAAACGCTTACAGTCCGGGGGGGGGGGGGGGGGATTATCCGCGCGTGTGTAGTTGTTGCCGGATTACGGAGCGACCGGAGCCATGCGGCTGTATTCGGCTTCCATGACGTCGTTGAGCTGTTCGCCGCCGCTGCGTCCGGCGTTGAAGGCGGCGATTTCCTTTTGCAGCTCGGCGTAGCGGGGACTTGATGCGGCGGCTTCGGGCAATACTTTTTCGGCGACATGGACGAGGATGCCCTTCTGCTCCGCCGACATGGTCATTTCGCTGACCTGGCCCTTGTCGAGCGAGGCGAGCGGCTGGAGGGCGGCTCCGGGGATGCCCTGCGGCGGCGAGACGCGGGTGAAGTCTTTCCAGGTATCGACCTTGGCGGTGAGGTGCGCCGCCTGGGCCGCGGCGGTGACGGCATCGGTGAAATTCTTGCCGCCCTTGAGGCCGGCCTCGATGGCGGCGCGCACCGCGGCGCCGGCGTCGTTGAAGAGGCGGCGTTTTTCGGTGGCCTGCCAGTCGGCGGTCACGCGCTCGCGGACTTCGTCGAACGCGGGCCGGCGGGACGGGATGTTCTCCTGCCACACGAGGATGGCGGCTCCGCCCGGCGTTGTAATGGCATCCGAATACGGCTGGCCGGCGGAAAGTTTGCGGGCTTCGTCCATGACGGACGGCGAGCCTCCGAGTTCGGCGGGGATCGTCTGCTCGTCGAGCGGCGCGACGGTTTTGAGCGTGAGTTTGTTGCTCTCGATAAAGGCCGGGAGCGCGTCGAGCCGGATTTTGCCGAAGAGGGCGAGGCTGATGTCCGAGGCGGACTTGGCGGCGAGGGTGCGGGCCTCTTGCTGGCGGAGGGCTTCGGTGACCTGGGGTTTTACGGCGGCGAAATCGGCGTCGGTATCCGCGGTCTCCGGTGTTTGCGGCTGGAGCAGGGGGGGGGGGGGGGGGTCTTTTTCTCGGGTTTCGGGAAACGCCACGCGTTGGCCTTGTAGTGCTCGCGGGCCGCGTCGTCGGTGATCGTGACTTGCGGGAGCCAGGCCGCGGTCGGGAAATCGAGGTAGCGCACGGAGATTTTTTCAGGGATTTCGTAACGGAGCGCGTTGTCGTCGAAATATTTTTTGATGACGGCTTCGTCGGTTTTGATGGCGGGGTTGAAGGCGGCGTAGTCGAGCGAGGCGACGTCGAGAGTCCAGCGCGTGTCGGCCTGGCGGAGTTGTTCGATCACATCGGCGGGGAGCGTGTAGCCGGGGCCGGCGAGGAGCTTCCGGACCTTGTTTGCGCGGATGTCGTCGATGATGACGCGATCGACATCCGCCTCGGAGGTGCGGGGGTTGGTGCGTTGCTGGTCGCGAAAATCGGCATACCGCTTGTTGTCGAACACGCCCTGGGCGTTGCGGAAATACGCGAGGCCGCGAATGTGATCGATGATTTCGTCTCCGGTCGGCGTCGGCAGCTTGATCGAATCGGCGAGCGCGATGGCCGTGTGGCGACCGAGCGCGAAGGGCTGCAACTGTTCGTTCGGAACCGGGATTTCTCCGTAATTCAGCGTGATGCTGAGCCTGGCATCATCGAAGACGATGCCGCCTTCCCTCGAGTTGAGATTCACTCCGAAAAACTCGCGCCGGACGGTTTTCGGGTTACCGCGTCCGTCGCCAAACAGGCTGGAGGTCGCGCCTGTGACGAAGACGAAACCGATAATGACGACAACGAGCAGCAGCAGGAACAGCCACTTGAAGTGTTTCTGAAATGTGTTCTGGATCCAGGAGATCATAGGTGGGCAAAAGGTTGGACAAAAAGGCCGGACAGTAGATTGCACCTGCCTGCTGTCAATCGTCGGCATGTCCTTCTTCGCCGGGGGGGGGGAGGGGAGGGGAGGGGAGGGGAGGGGAGGGGAATTTTGAGGGGCACCCGGATTTTGCCTTGCCTGTTGTCTGGCGTTGCATCAGGACAACGCGCACTCCGTTCGCCGCATATGACCGCCGCCGCCATGCATCACCTGACAACGACTTCCGCCGCCTTCATCGTGGATGTCGCTTCGTGCGCCGGTCAAAAAAACTCGCGTAACTTGCGTATTCG
>JAISAX010000296.1 GCA_031266495.1 Opitutaceae bacterium | reverse complement strand
ATGCCGGCGGTCCCAGGCGCTTCCGCGCCAAGGGTCAACATCGTCTCTCCCCACCCCCCCCCGGAGCCGGGGAATTTGCGTTTGCAGCTCCGGCTGCTGCTGCCGCGGCGGCGGCAGATGAGTCTGTTTCAGATCGACCAGTTCCAGGCCTGCAACTCGTCTTGGGTACGGGTTTCGACGGCTTTTTCCTGTTTGCGGCGCGAACGGATCACGAGGTTCTCGCCTTTGTAGTACGCGATGCTGTGGGCGGGGATCGACTCGAGCAGCCAGACGTTGGCGCCGATGATGGTGTGCTCACCGATGTGCGTGTCGCCGCCGAGGATCGTCGCATGCGAGTAGATCGTGACGTGGTCGCCGATGTCGGGATGACGTTTCACGCCCTTGACCGGGTTGCCGCTGGTATCGACCTCGAACGATTTCGCGCCGAGCGTCACGCCCTGGTAGATTTTTACGTGTTCGCCGATGGTGGCCGTCTCGCCGATGACGACGCCGGTGCAGTGGTCGATGAAAAAGTGCGGGCCGATGCGCGCGCCCGGGTGGATGTCTGTGCCGGTTTTTTCATGCGCGTATTCGGTGAGCATGCGCGGGAGGAGAGGCACGGAGAGATTGTAGAGGACGTGGGCGATGCGTTGCAGCGAGATCACGAGCACGCACGGGTAGGCGAGGATGATTTCTTCCAGGCTGCGCGCCGCCGGATCGCCGTTGTAGGCGGCCTGCACGTCGGTTTGCACGATATTGCGCAATTCGGGAAGACGACGCAGGAGCTGCATCGTCACGTGGCGGGCGTGGCCGGCGGGATCTTCGTAGTTGTCGAAGCGCAGGCTCTTTTCGACTTCGATCAGAAGCCGGTCGTGGACGGCGCGCAGCCGGCGCGCGGTATGACCGGCGATGCCGTTGCGGCTGATGCCATCCTGCTCGAAGTAGCCGGGAAACAGCAGGTGCATGCAGTCGGTGGCGAGGTGATTGACAGACTCTTCGGAGGGCAGATTGACTCCGTCGAGGTGATTGATCCCGCCGGTGGCTTCGTAGGAGGCGAGGAGCGCCAGGGTGATGTCGTCGAGCTTCATGGGTGCGATGCAGTGGATGGCTGTGCCTTACTCTCGGGCGGGGCGGGGCGGGGTTAAAGACGATTTTTGCAGATGCCGGTCGTGGCGCGACGGGCCAGTGCGCACGCAGAGGGGGGGGGGGGGGGGAGCCTGGCTTGGCCGCCCTGCCGAACCCTTGGCCGGTTTTCGAGATGCGACCTGAACGCATTCAAATTCAATCACGGGCTTGACCCCGGCCACAAAAACTACCAAACGCTTCCTTCTCTCTTCGCCGCCACCAGTTGGCGCAACGCGATACGATGTAACCTTCTTTTCACTACAACCCGGAAAACATCCGTCCACACACATAGTCCATTTTTGCGTAGCTTCGGCTGCTCTCGTTATCGAAACCCAGGAAATTTCGTCAGACGTGCCGCACCAGAAAATCGCGTTCGAAATGCCGCCCCGGTTGGGGCGCATTGAAAGCGTTTTTCTGGTGGGCCTCTCCTGGGTGCCCCGATAACGGACGCTAGTAGATGCGTCCCTTTTTTGTGCACCGGTTTTCCGGCCTCGATAAAGTGACATCGTCGGGTTTTCTCCTTCCCGTCGTGCGCCTCCCCCCCCACCTGTCGTCCGACGGCAACGCGCAATCCATTTTCCGGCCATGCCGGATTTTCCACCCGTATCGATAAACAAATACGAAACAAACCGAATAAAAACCAGACAACGAAACTCAAGATTATGAAATCCAGTACCATGAAACACAAAAACCAGTACGAAAACCGGCGCTCTTCGCTCGCAATCCTTGCCGCCGTCGCCGCCGGGGTTTTGTTCGCCGTCTCGCCCTCGTTTGTAGTGGCGCAGACGTACAAATACGTCGATACCCCCGGCGTACAGCCGGGAAGCGACACCGCATACACCGGTGACGGCGATTATTCCGCCCTGCACATCAAGGGCAACGGCGTCGCGGACGGCGTCGTTTATGAAGGGACCCACCTCACGCTGACGGGAAATTCCGCCGCCGCCAACAACGAGCCTAAAGGCAGGGCGGTCACCGTGACCGACGGAGGGACGCTCCGTTTGGACAACAGCCACCTCGGCACATCGGGCACTGCGTCAGGATTGCATGGCCTTTACGCGGCAGGCTCCCTGTCGAATGTGTATTTGGAAGAGTCGGACATCATCACGAATGTGGCGGATGGCAGCAACGGCATCTACGTGGGGGCCGGAGCCACGATAACGGTGGTCAATACCAATGTTACCGCGACCGTTTCCGGCACCGGAATAACTGTCGGCAGGAGCCGCGCTGTCCAGGCGGAGGGCAGTGGTGCATTCCTCGATATGAGCGGTGGCAAGGTGGAAATCTTTGTCCTCAATGAAGCAACCCATGCACATGGTGTTTCTCTCATCACTAATGCCACGGGCACGGTGAAAGATCTGTCGATCACCACTCATGGCGATGTATCGTATGGCGTTTCCCTGGGGAGCAACGCCAAGGCGGAGGTTTCCGGTCTGGACATCGTTACCAATGGCGCGAGAGCCTTCGGTCTGTCGGCGGAAACAGGGAGCGTGCTGACGGCCACGGATGTCCGCGTCACCACTTCCGGCGTCGATGCGCATGGCGTCAGGGTTGGTTCGAGGAACACGAACGTGTCCGTCACGAGCGTTAGCGTGGGCGGGCAGGACACCAGGGTGAATGTCACCGGAGCGGGCGCGGCGGCGCTGTTTATGGCCAACAACACCACCGCCTCGACGGAGGTCAAAACGGACCCTTATAAACTGGATGTGGACGGCGGCGCCTACACCTCGACGCAAGGCGCGGGCTTGTTGCTGACCCGCTCCGTTGACGTTGCCACCGGATATGCGGCCACGATCGACAACGCGCGGGTCGAGGGCCGGCAATCCATCCACGTGAATGGGGATTATTTGTTGGGCGCGACGATCAATGCCAGCAACAGCCATCTTGTCGGCGACGTGACCGGGAGCGGTTTGGTGCAGGCCACGATCCGGCTGGCGAACGGAAGTTCGCTCACCGGCAGCGTGAACAGCGACAACGCCCGGGATGTGGCCTTCGACCTCGACATTGACGGCTCGTCATGGACAAGCACGGGCGCCTCGGTGCTCGAGCACCTGACCTTGGACGGCGCAACGCTCCACCTGACCCTGACCACCCTTTCCGACGCAATCACCGTGAAAAACACTCCGGAAATCAAGACCACGACCGGTGGCAACACATTCGTCGTGGACCTGGGCAACGACCTGCTGGCGCAGATTGCCTCCGGCGCCGCCGGAGCCGGCGACGGGACAGCCGTACTCGATGTCTTTGATCTGATTACGGGCGGCGCAACATTCCTGGGCGACGGCAAGGGGCTGGAGTATTCGTTACCCGGTTACAACGCCTCCGGTTCCACATACACGGTGACACCGCTGGAGCAAGAAGGGGAATACCGGATTGGCGACATTGCGCTTGCCGCCGTGCCCGAGCCCTCGACGTGCGCGGCGCTGGCGGGTGTAGTGCTGTTGGCATACGCCATTGTCCGGCGACGTGACCGTCGATAAGCAGGCGGGCGGGGACGCCCCCGCGCCACTTTTCCGGCGCCGGCGTTTACCGGCCGCGCGCCTTGCTGCCGTCGGACGTGGCGGCGGCGCGGTGGCGCCAGACGCCGGGCGGAGAGCCGAAATGATGGCTGAAGGCGCGGGCGAAGGCGCTCGGTTCGCTGAAGCCGAGGTACCCGGCCACCTTTTTTTGCGGCCAGTCGAGCGTCAGGCACTCGGCGGCGGCTTCGAGGCGCATCCGTTGCAGGACGCTGCGCGGGGAGGGATGTCCGGCGCGGTGGTAGAGGCGGCGCAGGTGCGAGGCCGAGCAACCGACGGCGCGCGCGGCCTGCTCGACCGATGGCGATTCCGTGAGGTGTTCGCGAAACCAGGCGAGGCTGCGGGCGATCCGGCGGGTATCGTCCTCCTCGCGCGGCATCGCGGTGGAGCCGATGCGTTCGAGCGCGAAGAGTGTCAGGTCGAGCAGCAACCGCTGCGCGCGCAGGTCCTGGAGCGCGTCGGGCTTGCGGACGAGCGGCAGCAGTGCGGGACCGAGTTTCCGGAATCGTCGCACATCGGCGGGCCGGAGCGGAACGGTCAAGGGCTGGCGCGGCGAGACGAGGTCCGCCAGCTCGCGCGGCGTGGTCGGGAAATGCAGGACGAGGATGTGCGCGACGCCGCCCGGCGCGTCGATCCAGCCGTGCCGGGAGAGCGGATGCGAAAGGTAGAGGCGCGGGCCGGCGGGCATCGTTTTCGCCCGGGCGGCATCGGCGGCGAGCGTGGTCGGGTGGCAGGCGCCTTGCAGGATAAACTGGAATTCCCAGACCTGCCTTTGCACGGGCAGCACCGGGCGTTCACCGTAACGTCGTTCACCGTATCCGAGGTAGCGAAGCATGCGGGGGGCATTTGCAGCCGCGTGAGCGAAAGTGTCAAACACTTGCCCGCAGCGGTGCTGGCAACCCGCGGCGCGGGTGTGGTAGCCTGCCGGTCTGTTATGACCACTCCTTTCCGTTATGCTCTCGTCGGGACCGGGTCCCGCGCCTTCATGTTTCGCGATGCGCTCGCCGGCCCTCATGCCGCGCAGGGCAGGCTGGTCGCCCTCTGCGACATCAATCCGCTGCGCGCCGCCGCCTGGCAGGCCGATCTGCCGAAAAAACTTCCGGTTTATGCGCCGGGTGATTTTGCGCGGATGATCCGGGAGGAGCGGATCGACCGCGTGATCGTCACCTCGATGGACCGCACGCACCATCACTACATTTGCGCGGCGATGGAGGCCGGTTGCGACGTGATTTCGGAAAAGCCGATGACGATCGACGCCGACAGGTGCGCGCAAATCCTGCGCACGATGGCCGCGACCGGCCGCGACCTGCGGGTGACATTCAACTACCGCTACGCCCCGCGCAACAGCAAGGTCCGCGAACTGCTCGCCGCCGGCGCCATCGGCGATGTGCTTTCGGTGCATTTCGAATGGATGCTCGATACCAGACACGGCGCCGACTATTTCCGCCGCTGGCACCGCGACAAGCGCAACAGCGGCGGCTTGCTGGTGCACAAGGCCACGCACCATTTCGATCTGGTGAACTGGTGGCTGGGCACGGTGCCGGAGACGGTGTTCGCGATGGGCGGCCTGCGTTTCTACGGACGCGAGAATGCGGAATCGCGTGGCCAGACGGTGTTTTACGAGCGGGCGAGGGACCTGGCCGATCCGGCGTCCGATCCGTTCGCCATCGACCTGCGTTCCGAGCCGAGGCTGAAGGCGCTCTACCTCGACGCCGAGCCGGCCGATGGCTACGTGCGCGACCGCAACGTCTTCACCGACGGTATCTCGATCGAGGACGACATGGGCGTGCTGGTCTCGTACCGGAATCGCGCGGTGATGACGTATCACCTGACGGCCTACTCGCCGTGGGAAGGCTACCGGGTGTCGTTCAACGGCACGAAGGGCCGCCTCGAATACGAGGTAGTTGAAAAAGCGTACACGAGCGGTTCGGAGAAGGACCACAACCTCGTCCGCAACCTGAAGATCGGCGCGGGGGAGGGCGGCGAGGCGGCGGTGTCGGAGCCGGTGACGTTGTTGTTGCGTCCGCACCGGGAACCGCCGGTGCGTATCCATATTCCGGAAACCGGCGAAGGCGGTCACGGTGGCGGCGATGCGCGGATGTTGCGCGATGTTTTCGAGCCGGGCGCGGAGCCCGACCCGCTGGGCCGCGCCGCGGGCGTGCGCGATGGTCTGTATTCGGTGCTCTGCGGCGCGGCGGGCAACCGCTCGCTGGCGACCGGCCTGCCGGTGCGGCTGGCGGATCTGGTGCCGGGGTTGCCGGAGTAACTGAAGTTACGCAGAGGGCACAGAGAAGGCACAGAGTTCGGGGAGGCCCGTCCGGCAGAAATGGAGGTTCATTGATAAAAAAAGGATTTTTATCTCTTCGAGACAAAATTGATTGAATGAACACACGACAAAGTCGTTCGGGCCTCCCCAATCTCTGTGCCTTCTCTGTGCCCTCTGCATAATTTTATGATTTCGCGTGCGTAACATCAGATGTTAAATGGTTGGCCGGTTTCCGTGATGATTATCCGGCAACGTGGAAAATATGCAGGCTACGCCAGCGGCTTGTCCGAGGCGGCTTCGGTGACGGTGTCGTGGTGGCGGAGGACGAGGTCGATCTCCGGAGAAAGGACGCGGGGCGGGGAGCCGACGGTTTCGAGGTAACGGCAGGTGGCGAAACGCGCCGGATCGGTGACCGGGCGCGGGGCGGAGGCGGCGTGGAGCAGGCGGGCGAAAAAACCGCGCGGGCGGGCTTCGGACGGCGGGGGGGCGGGGGGCGTCCACAGGCAGCGCCAGTATTTGGGCGTGAGGCGGGCGCGGTAACACTTCTGCACGCGACAGAGGGTGGCGTAGCGCTTGTCGGCGCGCAGGCCGGCGAGGAGGCTGCGGCTGTCGTCGGACACCGGATCGAAGAGGCGGCTGATGCAGAGATAACGCAGGCCGGCCCGGGTGGCGTACACGCGGAAGGCGAGATCGGGCTGGCGGTCGGTGAGGCCGACGAGGGCGTCGAGCGCCTCGTCCTGCGGCACGGTTTCCTCGTCGCCGGCGTTGCTGGAATCGGGAACGGTGTCCACATCGACGAACATCACCCGGCAGGCATTGAGAACGGAGGCGTCGTAGCTGTTGCGCGTGATGCGGGCCAGCTCGACGGCCGTGGAGCCGGGCCCGGGCAAGGTGAGACGCTGGAGGACGGGCTCGACGAGAACGCGCTCGGGGTAGGGATAGGTCCCACCGTCGAGTGCGGGCGGAGTGAGGCCGTCGGCGGCGGCGCGGGCGCGGGTTTCGGCAAGCGCGCGGGCGAGGCGGCGGGCATCCTCCTGGCTGACGGCGGAGAGGGCGGAGGCGCTGCGGAAAATCCGTTCGCCGCGACGTTCGGCGCAGGCCGTGGCCCGGGCAGTGTGGAGCGGGGGGGAGGAGAACATGGGAGCAAGGTGGCATGCGAGCGGGAAAAGGTAAAGTCCTGCCGGGACGGCTGACGGCAGGCGACCGTTGACCAGGTGAACCGGGGAAGGCAGCGCGCCGGCAACCTCTTCCTGATGAATCGCCTGCTTTTGGGTTTCTTGTTGCCGGTTGTGATGATGCCTCGGGCCTCGGCGGCCTGCTGCGCCTGCAAACACTACGTGGCTCTGCTCTGACGACAGCCCCTCTGCCTCCCGGGTAAAAAGCAGCCGAGCACACTCGTGGCAGATTCCAAGGACGATTTTTCAAACGAGCAGGACGCGAACGGTTGGAGTTACGGTTCCTAAGCTCCCTACCGGCCGGGCGACTGGTCGGCCCCGCTCGGATACAACGTGACGATTTGGGACTACGAATGGGTGGGTGCGCAGCGTTGCCCCAAGCTCACGCCGAGCAACGCGCACCCCGGTGTGGAGAACGGCAGGCAAGTCTGGGTGGTGCGTCGCTGCCAGTCAGTCCGATGGCACGATCCGCCCCCACGGTCGCTTCGGCTATGGCAGTTGCGGCGACGGCACCGAAGGCATCATAAGCTACGGTCTGACCGCGCCGGTCCGTGCCAGCTCGCTTGTTTATGCGAAACGTCCTTCGTGGAGAAAGAGGGCGCGGCGGCAGCGGGCGGCGTGGGCGGGGTTGTGCGTCACGAGGACGAGGGCGGTTTGGGTCGCGTCGCAGAGGCCGAGAAGGAGGTCGATGACGGCGTCGCCGGTCTTTTCGTCGAGGTTGCCCGTGGGTTCGTCGGCGAGGATCAGGGCGGGGCGGTTCATGAGGGCGCGGGCAATGGCCACGCGCTGGCGTTCGCCACCGGAGAGTTGTCCGGGCAGGTGATGGGCGCGTCCGGCGAGGCCGACTTTGGCGAGGAGTTCGTCGGCGCGCGCGCGGTCGACGGCGGCGGGTGAGCCGAGCATCCGGGCAGCCATGAGAACGTTGGCGCGCGCATCGAGTTCGGGAACGAGATAAAAGGACTGGAACACGATGCCGAGAAACCGGGCGCGGCGGCGCGCGGCAAGGGCAGGGGGGGGGGGGGGGGGATAAAGTGTGCCGGTTTGCCAGGTGAGCGTGCCGGCGTCGGGCGTGTCGAGGGCGGCGAGGAGATTGAGGAGGGTGGATTTGCCGGAGCCGGATTCGCCGCGAATGGAGAGCGTCTCGCCGGCGGCGACGGAGAGATCCACGCCGTGCAGGACAGGCAGGCGGGTGGTCCCGCTGAGGTAGGATTTTTCGAGCGCGGTGGCGGCAAGGATCGGCATGGAAAAAAATTAAGAATTAAGAATTAAAAATGGGCGGCTTCGCCGTCGGGCGGAAAATTCGTTGTTGGGGAAAAGCAACGAGTCATCGGAAGGGTTATCATGTTTGGATGTCCGCCACTTGTTCGCATGGGTTTGTTTTTCTTAATTCTTGATTCTTGCTTTCATTCACTGCGGAGAGCGTCGACGGGTTTGAGGCGGGCGGCACGCCAGGCGGGGAGGAGGCCGGCGAGGAGCGAGATGAGGATCGTGCCGGTGATGATCATCAGGTAGTCGGAGAGGAGCAGGTGCGAGGGGAGTTTGTTGAACTGGTAGGCGTTGAGCAGGGCCTGTTCGCCGCCGGTGATTTTTGTAAGGAAATTGACAATACCGTTGCGATAGTGAAGCGCGGTGAAGCCGAGGAGGTTGCCGGCGGCGGCGCCTGCAACGCCGATGACAAGGCCTTGCAGGCAGAAGCAGAGCGCGACCTGGCCGGGACGCGCGCCGAGGGCGCAGAGGAGGCCGATCTCGCGGGTCTTGCGGACCACGGTGGTGAGGAGCGAGCAGGCGATGGAAAAGCTGGCCACGAGCACGATGAACAGGAGCAGGAAAAAGATCATGCTCTTCTCCATTTGCAGGACGAAGAGGAAGTCGTCGTTGGTCTCCATCCAGGTGGCGGCGCGCTGGTCGAAGGGGAGGGTGGCGTTGATGGCGCGGGCCACGTCGAAAGGATCGGCTCCGGCGGTAGTTTTTATGTTGATACCGTGCGCGGCGGGGCCGAGGCCGTAGAGGTCCTGCATGAGCCGGAGGGTCACGAGGACGGTGCTGCTGTCGAGTTGCTGGTGGCCGATCTCGAAAATGCCGGCGACGCGGAGTTCTCGGGGCATGAAAACTTCGTCCCGCTTGAGCTTTTCGAGGAGGAGCGGGGAATAGACTTCGACCTTGCTGCCGAGGTGCGCGCCGAGGGTGCGGGCGAGTTGGGAACTGAGGATGATGGCGTCGTCGTCGAGCGCGTCGAACGAGCCGGCGCGGATGAATTTCCGCAACGGGGTGACGGATTCGACCTTGTCGAGGTCGATGCCCTGGATGGCGGGGAAGGTGGGGCGGCCTTCGCATTCGAGCATGACCATGCCTTGCGCGAACGGCGTGGCGGCGGCAACGCCGGGCACGCGCAGGAGGTTTTCAATGGCGCCGGACGGATCGGCGATGGCGTTGCGGGCGCGGACCTGCACCTCGCCCTGGGTGTCGATGACCATCTTGCGGATTTCATAACCAAACCCGCCCATGACCGACATCGAGATGATGAGGATCGTGACGCCGAGCGCCACGCCGAGGATCGAGATCAGCGTGAAAAACGGCGGCACCTTGCGCCCGCCAGGAAAGAGTTGCTTGATCGCAAGGTAGATGGGCCAGGACATGGAAATTGATCAAGAATCAAGGGTGGATCCAAAAATCCGTTTTTGAACAGAAGGAAACAAAGGGAACGAAGGGAAAACAAAGAAGGTCATGAATGATAATTAATTTAATTTAATTTAATTAAGTTAAGTTAAACAAGAATGAGGCGTCTGCTTCCCTGGTTGTTCTTCGTTCTCTTCGTTGCCTTCTGTTCAATTTTCAGAACCTCCCTTAATTCTTAATTTCCCGCAGTTGCGCCCGGAGGGCGCAACTGCGGGAAGAGGATCACGTCGCGGATGCTTTCGGCTCCGGTGAGGAGGATGCAGAGGCGGTCGATGCCGATGCCCATGCCGCCGGCGGGCGGCATGCCGTGTTCGAGCGCGAGAAGGAAATCGGTATCGATTTTCTGGATATCCTCGCCGGCCTGCGCCTCGAACATCCGGCGCTGCGCGTCGGGATCGTTTTGCTCGGAATAGGCGGGCGCGATCTCCATGCCGCCGATGGTCAGCTCGAACACGTCGATGACGGACGGGTCCTCGGGGTTGAGTTTGGCGAGCGGGCAGAGTTCCTTCGGCAGGTGGGTGACGAAGGTGGGCTGGATGAGCGCAGGCTCGATTTTTTTGGAAAAGATTTCGTTGGTGATCTCGTAATCCTCCCATTTCGGGTCGGCGTAGAGGCCGAGCCTCTGGGCGCCCGCGATTTTTTCTTCCTTGCTGCGGCTGAACCAGTCGGGGTCGCCGGTGGCTTCGCGAATGAGGTCCTTGTAGCGGACCTCGCGCCACTCGCCGGCAAAGCTGATCGTTTCGCCGCTGGCGGCGTGTTTGATTTCGAAGGTGCCGAGGACGTCGCGGCAGAGCGACCGGAACAGGTCGCGGACGAGCGTCATCATGCCGCGGTAGTCGCTGTAAGCCTGATACACCTCGAGCATGGTGAACTCGGGGTTGTGGCGGCGGGAGACGCCTTCGTTGCGGAAGGCGCGGCCAATCTCGAATACGCGGTCAAAGCCGCCGACGAGCAGGCGCTTCAGGTAAAGTTCGAGCGAGATGCGCAGCACGAAATCGACGCCGAGCGCGTTGTGGTGCGTCCCGAAGGGGCGCGCGGCGGCGCCTCCGGCCACGTTCTGGAGGACGGGCGTCTCGACTTCGAGGAAGTTGCGGTCTTCGAGGAAGCGGCGGATGTGCGTGACGATTTTCGAGCGGAGCTGGAGGCGGGCGCGCGACTCGGGGTTGACGATCAGGTCGAGGTAGCGCTGACGGTAAACCTGTTCGGCGTCGCTGAGGCCGTGCCATTTTTCGGGGAGCGGGCGAAGGGCTTTGCTGACGAGCGTGTAGTTGCCGGCGCGGACGGTGATCTCGCCAGCCTTTGTCCTGAAGAGCGTGCCCTTGGCTCCGATGAAGTCGCCGAGGTCGAGCTTCTTGAATTCGGCGTAGGCGGCCTCGCCGATGACGTCGCGGCGGACGTAGAGCTGGATCTGCCCCTGCTGGTCGAGGATCTTGGCGAAGGCGCTGCCGCCCTGGATGCGGATGGTGACGAGGCGGCCGGCGACGGCGACAGGGACGGTGTTGTCCTCGCCGTCAACGTGAGCCTTGAGCGCTTCGGCGGAGAGGTGGGTAGGCTCGAAGCGGGCGAGGAACGGGTCCTGGCCGGCGGCGCGCAGGTCGGCGAGTTTCTGGCGGCGAACGGCGTGCTGGTCGTGAGAGATGTCTTCGTGCCGAGGTGTTTGAGGTGCTTCGCTCATGGAA
>JAISAX010000576.1 GCA_031266495.1 Opitutaceae bacterium | reverse complement strand
GCCTGCGTAAAAAAAAATCTAGTCCCCCTCGGCTAATAGTTTAGCTTATACACCACCACCACCATCACCACGTCTTATTTCTGTAAGATCATTCTAGTATTATCCACCCATCTACGTCTTGGTTTTCCTAGCAGTGGCTTTCCCACCAGTATCCTATATGCGTTCCTCTTCTTCCCAATTGGTGCTAAATACCCTGCCATCTCGTCATAATTGTACTCGGTGTCAACAGCGCACAATGCTAGAGCAAACTGGTTTATGCACGGATTTGGATTTACAATATTATGTTTACTCGGAGGTAGGCTCAATGGGTGGCGACAAACAGCCCTGCAGACTGGTATTGAGAGATGGGATGGCCTTAAAAAAAAACTCCATGCTCTGTGTCCGCGAGCGAACTATACCGACCGAGCGACCGCCGCTTGTCGGCGAAGTGATGCCAACTTTTGAGGATAGAGGGTGCCACGTGGTCAGCATGACGGATCCCTACGGCCGTATTCTCGGTTTTCTAGACAGGAACCGCTACTTTTCTATCAAGTAGCTCCTCAGTTGTACTCACGAGGTTGAGTGGACCCCGTTCCAGACTCATTACTTTTTCTTTCTGGTATTGCCGGGAATCGAACCCGGGCTTCCGGATCCGTAGCCAAGAACTCTGACCACTAGACCACAGAGGCGGTCGGGGGTGACCTTAACCGGCCACAATAATCTCCCTGACTTTAATATTAGTAATATCCGCAAAAGTTGGCACTAACTCCGCCGACAAGCGGCTGTCGTTCGGTCGGTACGGAATCAGGCCACGGAACTTGTTCGTTTGTTTTGTAAGAAAGAGAATTCTCTGCGTGGCCTCATATTCCCAAACATTAACAATTTTGAAAATTGAAAATCATTACGTCATTGACGTTAAAACAATCGAATAATTGGTATCACAACTGAAGAAAAGCGATGCACTTAAAGACCCACAGGTAACTGTATGCAATTTGCGTCGCGGCTCTGACAGAGAGAGAAGCAGTATTCATGCAGCGGTAGTATATTCCTCCTGGGGCTGTCATTGCTTGTTCGATTCCAGTCACTTGCAGATGTTATACATTATCTGTGATAAAGCGACTACAAATTGCGCAAAGAGAATCACATCAAGGGAAGCAGCTCATATCTGTTTCAAGCAATACCGTCACACTCAATCGGAGGTAGAGACGAAAGCCAAGGAACATTTCACACCTGTCAGATCAAGCAGAAAGGTCGTAGGTTCGATTCCCGATGAGGTCACTACCAGGAATCTTACTGGGGAGTAAAATGCGGGCGCCGATTAAGGCTGACAACCTTGCCGCCATCTGTGAGTCGACTGTCTAGACAATGTGGGATCCTTAACGTCTCACAACCCTATAGACCTCTCTTTCGCTTTTTCATGCTCGTGCTCACAAACCGGATACGTTCCCTTCACCGGTTTTTCGACGTTTTCAGTGAAAACAGCAGGGCGGGGACGATGTTGGTCCCAGGCGTTCCCGCGCCAATGGCCTGCACATTCCCTCCCCCCTCCACTGTTTCCACTGAAAACGTCGAAGAACCCCTTCACCTGCGGTGGCCCGGCGCGATTGTCGCCGCCGCCATCCTGTTATGGTCCGCTCACGCGGCAACCGGGGCCGTGTATTACGTCAACGGCCACGCAGGCTCGGACACACGCGACGGCCTCGCGCCGGAACGGGCGATGGCGGCAATCCAGGAAGCGGCGTCACGCGCCGCGCCGGGAGACCGCATCGTGGTGGCGCGAGGCGTCTATTACGGACCGGTCGAACTCAAACTCAAGGGCACGGCCGAAAGGCCCATCACGTTGCAGGCCGAGGACGGAGTCCGTAATGCCGTTATCATTACGAATGCCAGCCGCGCCATCCGCGAAGGGCGCAGCCGCTGGAAACTCGTGGACGCGAACCTCGGCCTCTGGCGCGCGCCGCTGGACAGCGCCACCTGCCGGGTGCTCTATTCGGGAACGGATTTGCAACCTTACAGCACGCTGGAGGGATTGCGGACGTTTGTCGTGGCCAACGGACAACCGGGACCGGCCCACGGCTATTTTTACGACACGGAGGCCCGGCAACTCCATGTGCGGCTGCACGCCTCGGGCAAATACGGCCCGTCCGATCCCGCGCGCCACGTGATGAGCGCGGGACCGCGCACCGGCAACGGCCATGCGGGGACGGGCTACAATGGCCCGACCTTCTTCAACCTCGGCCTGATGGAACGCGGAGACATCCACGTCATCGTGGACGGCTTCACTTTCGAGACACCCGGCTTCTCCGGCGTGCATGCCAACGGCAGCCATGTGACCGTGCGCAATAGTTGGTTCCTCGGCTGCCGGGCGGGCGTGACCGGGCGCAAGGAATCACCGAATTCCCGGGAAACCTCCAATCACATCACGGTGGAAAACTGCGATTACACACAGTATCCGGCTTTCGACGACATGATGGAGATCATCCGCGAACGGCGTCCGGCGGAAGGCGCGCCGAAATACCCGCTCTACTGGTGGTCGCGCAAGGGCGGCGGAGCGGGCGACAACCGGACCTACGAAACCGGCATCTGCGGCCTCGTCGGCAGCGACTGGACCGTGCGCCACAACCGGGTACACGACGCCTTCGAGGGCTTGTCCACGTGGTCGGTCCGGTGGAGCAAGGGGATGCGCATCCACGACAATGTTTTCGAGCGACTGGTGGACAACGCGATCGAGATGGAGGACCACGCGGAGGACATGCGGATTTATCGTAACCTGATTGTCGATACGGTGGAACCGCTTTCATGGCAGCCGCTCGGCGGCGAGCCGTGGCCGGGGCCGGTGTATGTTTACGAAAACGTCATTCGCAACGACGGGGCGTTCAATCGCCTGATCGCGGAATCCTCGGGCCACCGCCCCGGCTGGTTCAAGGCCGGGGCGAGCCAGCAAAACTGGACGTCCCCGTGGAACATCCCGCACATGAAAGATGTATCGTTGGATTCGGTACGCGCTCCCGGCGCGGGTGTGGTGATTTTCAACAACACGGTGATTTTCCCCGGCGGCCATTTCCTGACCGTGGTGCAGCCGCATAGCCGGCTTTTCGAGAACTTCCATTTCATCAACAACATCAGCGTGGCGCAGGCATTCGCCGGACAAGCCGGCTATCGTGCCCCGAACATGATTTTTCGCAACAACGTGTGGGTGAACGCGCCCGCGGGCAGGGGCGAGGCAAGCGGAGGAGAAACCTTCGCCGGCGAAGGCGGCGTAGTGCTCGCTGCACCATCTTCAGAAAACGAACTGATCGCTACGGATTTCGCGACCGGCAAGGGCGGCGGGCAAAGCGTCGCGTTCGGCAAGGGTGTCGCCGTTCCGGAAGCCGCCTCCGTTTTTCCCGGCGCGGAAACCATCACGAACATCGGCGCGGTTGCGAGAGGACACGAATGGAGTCCGCCGGTCGCCGGACCGCAAACCGGGAAGGAGGAGGCACAGCCATGAATCGCCACCGCGCTCTCCCTGGAAAACCGACGCTTGTCCGCCGCCATGTCTTCACGCTGATCGAGTGCGTGGAGGATTTTCGATTTTCGATTCCCGATTTTCGATTCCCGAACGACCAGGCCAGTGCATCCGCGACTGCAACCCAATGGCACGGTAGCGCCCAATCGAAAATCCAGAATCGAAAATCGAAAATCAGCCGCGCCTGGCGCGGCGGCGCCTTCACGCTGGTCGAGCTGCTGACGGTGATCGCCATCATCGGAATCCTCGCCGCGCTGTCCTTCGCAGGATTTTCCCAAGTACGCCGCATGGCCGACCAGGCGAAGTGCGCGGCCAACCTGCGAGGACTCGCCACCGCCGGGTTGTTGTGGATCCACGATCACAAGGGCAACATGCCCGACGCGATGTTCTGGCGTTATCCGGGCAGCCACGACGGATCGTTCCTGCCGTATCTGGATTACACGGACGGACAGAGTGCCACCTCGGCCACGCCAACGCGCATGTCGTGCCCGGCGTCGTTCAAGGATGTCGGTCCGAACCCGGACTGGAATCGCGGATACTCCATCAACATCTACGCCTGCCGGACGGAGAACAACCAGTGGCCGCCGGTTTCTCCCTTCAGCCGGCACGCCACCAACGTCCAGCAAATCGCCCAGCCGTCCGTCATGGCATTTTTGATGGACGCCAATTTCTTTGCCGACGGCACCGCCGAGCGAAAAGTTTCCAACGCGACGGTCGTGGACAGCAGTTCGCTCTGGAAGCAGCGCGGAGCCGCCGGGTTTTACGCCGGGCACGGAGGCAAGGCCAACGTGGCTTTTCTTGACGGACACCTCCGGGCCGTGGACCCGTTAAAAAATTTCCCGACAGGCACCGCGGACGAAAAACGGCTTCATCCTTTCTGGGGCAGCCTGAGGTGACGCAAGAGAAGGAGAACGGTGAAAAATCAAGAACTGAAGTTACCGCAGCGCCTCCCGTAGGGGCTTCGCTTGCGAAGCCCGCGAGGACCTGACCACAACGGGAGATACGCCAATACTCTCCACCAAGCGCGGGCGTCGCAAGCGACGCCCCTACGGTCGATCCGTGTAACCCCGACGCAGGACGGCCCACGCCAGCAACCCAATCCCCGCAATCGCCGCCCACGCAGACGGCTCGGGGACGGGCGCGGGGACAGCCAAGGGGCTGAATTGCGAATATTCTCCGTCCACCACTCCGGTCTTGAGGATGAGCGTGTCGGCATTGTCGCTGGCGAGAGCAGTCCAGCCTTCGCCGTCCCAAACCTGCACGGTGGTTCCGCTCAACAGGGTGAGCACATCGTCAATGCCGTAGTCGGCGCCCTCGAACTCGATAAAATTGCCGGCTCCCAGCCAGATCGTGCCAACGTCCAGCGTGGAGAGCGCGTCGGTGGTGAAACGCAGGGCGTTTCCGGTATTGATATTGCCACTACCTTCCGCTTCCGTGCTCGCGCCGACATACACGGCGTTGGCAACCAGTGTGCCTTCGACAATCAGGCGGTTGTTGTTGGCACCGGCTTTTTGTCCGATGTAAACGGCCTTGCCGTCCGCCGTGACGTCGGCGGTGTCATTGAACCAGTCTCCGTCGGGGTTGTCCTGGTTGGAGGACCAGACTTTGGACAGCGTCACCTGGTTGCCTCTGGTGGTTTCGCCGATGATCCAGTCGCCTTGCGACACAAAGCTCAGCCCACCGGTCGCCAGCGCGGCCCCGCCGGTGGCATCCAGCGTCGTGAAGGCACGGATGTCTCCCGCGTAGGCCTTGCCGGTTCGAACAGCAGCAGTGCCTTCCTCCACTCCCATGTAGGCCCAATACGCGCCGATGACGAAGCGGTCTCCAGACAGGCTCACCGAATAGCCGAAGTATTCCAACGCCGCGCTGCTGTCGGAGGGGAGCAGTTTGACATCCTCTGTAACCGTGCCGCTCTTTCCATCCAGCCCCTTGTAGTAGTAGGCCGCTCCGCTGCGGCTCCCCTTGTTGTTGCCATATCCCGCGCCGACCAGCGCGCTGTTTCCGGACAGGCTCACCGATTCGCCGCCTTCGCCGCCGAATCCGTCCCCCACTGCGCGGTCGGAGGGGAGCAGTTTGACATCCTCTGTAACCGTACCGCTCTTTCCGTCCAGTCCCTTGTAGTAGTAGGCAGCTCCGCTGCCGGGCATGTTGTCGGCGGAACCCGCGCCGACCAGCGCGCTGTCTCCGGACAGACTCACCGAATAGCCGAAGCGGCCATACGCCATGCTCTCGGAAGGGAGCAGTTTGACATCCTCTGTAACCGTGTCGCTCTTCCCGTTCAGCCCCTTGTAATAGTAGGCCGATCCACTGGAGATCCCATTGTTCCTGGCCGCATCCGCGCCGACCAGCGCGCTGTCTCCGGACAGGCTCACCGATTCACTGAAGAAGTTCCCCGCCGTGCCGTCGGAGGCGCGCAGTTTGACATCCTGTGTAACCGTGCCGCTCTTTTTGTTCAGTTCCTTGTAGTAGTAGGCTGATCCGATGCCGTCCCCCACATCCGAGTCCCCAAGTGCGCCGACCAGTGCACTGTCTCCGGACAGGCTCACCAATATGCCGAAGTAGATATTATTCATCGGAGACAGATTCTCATAATTGACGTCGGTGCAGAGCAGTTTGACATCCTGGTAAACAACCGGGTCGCTCTTTCCGTTCAGCTCTTTGTAGTAGTAGGCCGCGCGCCCGGTGTCCGTGCCGACCAGCGCACTGTCTCCGGACAGGCTCACCAATGCGCCGAAGTAGGCACCCGCCGAGCCGTCGGAGGCGAGCAGTTTGACATCCTGTGTAACCGTGCCGCTCTCTCCTTCCCCGCTCAGCCCCTTGTAGTAGTAGGCCGCTCCGCTGTCGGTCCCCTTGTCGTCGTTTCTAAACGCGCCGACCAGCACACTGTCTGCGGACAGGCTCACCGAATGGCCAAATTCGTCAAACGCTGCGGCGGCGGAGGCGATGAGTATATCCGCGTGGACGGGAGCCGGGACGGCAAGGATGGCAGCAAGGGCCGCAGCCACAATGGCGGCGGGGAATACAGGAACAACAAACAGCGCCCGCAGGGCCGTCGCGGACGGACGTGGTTTACGTGGTTTTTGCAGATACAGTTTCATAGGGAAAACGAAGCGGCAACTCCTGCCCGTGTCCGTCACAGTAACAACGGCAAACTGCAATTCGCTGCGATGTCATTACATATCCATGAGCGTTGCGATTTCCAGTGCGGGTATGCTGGGCGGGGGGGGGGGAGGGGAGGGCCGCTTGTGAATCATGCAGCCCTGCAGCACGCTGGTGGATCCCTTCGCGTAACGTCAGTGGACCCCGCAACGGCAATCATTAGTAAACAACCCAACAAACTAGAAACCACTTGCGCCGCCGCCCTGATTTCGGCAGATCGTTCAACCCGACCCGACCTGACCGCTACACTCCAATGAACAACGATTTCACGGCCACGCCTGCCGCCGCCGCCAGCAACGCCACTCCGGCAGAGGCAGAGACAGAGGCAAAAACTACAAAACCGCTTTCCGCCAACGAAGGCATCAAGCTCGCGTCCAACTACCTGCGCGGCACCATTGCCGAGGACGTCCTCGACACCTCCACCGGCGCCTTCACGCCCGACAACGCCCAGCTCATCAAATTCCACGGCTTCTACGAGCAGGACGACCGCGACCAGCGCCTCGCCCTGCGCAAGGCCGGCAAGGAGCGCGCCTACTCCGTGATGCTCCGCGTGCGCCTCCCCGGCGGACGCTGCACGCCCGAACAATGGCGCATCCTCGACGACCTCTCGCTCAAAGTCGCCGGCAAGCACACCCTGCGCCTCACCACGCGCCAGACGATCCAGTTTTACGGCATTCTCAAAGGCGACGTCCGCAAGCTGATCCAGGGACTCCACAAAGTGCTCCTCGATTCCATCGCGGCCTGCGGCGACGTGAACCGCAACGTCATGGCGCCGCCCAATCCCGAACGTCACCCGGCCCACCAGGAAGTGTATGAACACGCGAAAGCGTGGAGCGAATTCGCGCTCCCCCGCACCCGCGCCTGGCACGAAATCTGGATCGACAACGAACTCGTTGCCGGCGGCGAACCGAAAGCCGTCCCTCCTCCTCCTCCCCCTCCCCCCCCCCTCCCCGCCACCGCCGCCGCCCTTGCCACCACCACCACCGCCGTCCCCGCCCTCGCCGCGTATCCGGAATACGCTGACATTGCCGAAACGAAGGAAGGCGAGGAGCCGCTTTATGGACCCGCCTACCTGCCGCGCAAGCTCAAGGTCGGCTTCGCCATCCCGCCCTCCAACGACGTCGATGTATTTTCCCAGGACCTCGGCTTCATCGCCATTCTGGAGAACGACAAACTCGTCGGTTACAACGTCACCGTAGGCGGCGGCATGGGCATGAGCCACGGCAACGAAGCCACCTTCCCGCGCCTCGCCGACCTCATCGGCTTCATCACGCCCGACCAGATCAAACGCATCGGCGCCGCCGTGCTCACCACGCAGCGCGACTACGGCGACCGCGCCAACCGCCGCCACGCCCGTCTCAAGTACACGATCGGGGACCGCGGCATCGCCTGGTTCAAGGCCGAGGTTGAAAAACGCTCCGGCATCACGCTCGCCCCCGCGCGCCCCTTCGCATTCCAGACCATCCAGGACCCGCACGGCTGGCACGCCTGCGCGGATGGCACCTGGTTCTACGGACTCCACCTGCTCAGCGGACGCATCGAGGACCGCGAAAACTGGCTCATGCAGACGGCGCTCCGCGAGATCGCGCAACTCCACACCGGCGATTTCCGGCTCACGCCCTCGCAAAACCTCACCCTCTCCGGCGTCACTGCGGAGCAGAAGCCGCGCATCGAGGCGATCCTTCAAAAACACGGACTTTCCCGCGAGAACGCGCAGAGTGCGCTCCGTCTCAACGCCCTCTCCTGCGTGGCGCTCCCGACGTGTCCGCTGGCGCTTTCCGAAAGCGAACGCGAGTTGCCCGCCATTCTGGAAAAATTCCAGCCCGTTTTCGACGCCGTCGGCCTGCGCGGCCAGCCCGTGAGCATTCGCGTGACCGGGTGTCCCAACGGCTGCGCCCGCCCCTTCCTTGCCGAAATCGCTCTCGTCGGCAAGGCGCCGGGCAAATACGCCGTGTATCTGGGCGGCAACTACGCCGGACGCCGCCTCAACCGTCTGATGTCGGCCAGTGCGACAGTGGACGAGGCCGTAAAACTGCTCACGCCGGTGATCGGGCGCTACGCAGCCGAACGCAACGAAGGCGAAGGGTTCGGGGATTTTTGCGACCGCGCAATCCTCCCGTCCGACGCCACCCTCCACAAAGTCGGCGCCCATCCGCCGACGCTCGCGCCGGCCACCGACGCAGCCACCACGTAATAACTGATGTTACGCGGGCCGAAGGTAGGGGCTTCGCTTGCGAAGCCCGCGAGGATCTTTCGCAACGAGAGATGCGCCAGTTCAGTTCAGTTCGTCCGCCTGGCGCGGGCGTCGCAAGCGACGCCCCTACGGTCGATCCGCGTAACATCAGGTAATAATCCGTATGCAGGGGCGCACACTGGGCCGTGCGCCCGCTGGGCATGCCTCGGCAAGGCAGCGGGTCCGGGGAGCGCACCGCACCTTCACCGCGCCCGCACAGCGCCCTCATCGCGCCCGCAACGTATCCCCCTCCATCCAGCGACCCTCGACGAGCACCGTTTGCGGTGTATCCGGAATCCCACGCTCGCCGCGGTGGATCAGCGACACCAGCAAATCCGCCGCCGCCCCGCTGCCGCGCGGCACCTCCCACACACCGGACACACCCCTTTTGTCATCCGGCAAATTGGGGCAGGCCACGCTCACATCCTCCGGCACACGCCATCCCAGCCGCCGCAATTGTCCGGGCAGATATTCGCCGCTGATGATCCCGTCCGGCTTGTAACGTTGCATCCACTCCCGGAACGGCCCCGGCGGATGCGCCTTGTCCATCAAGGCCGCGGGCACCTGGCCACCCAGGCCATCCATCTCCTGACTCGCCATCCACGCCCCCAGATACTGGAGCTGCGTGCGCTCCACGTGTTCACGGCTTAGCAGGAAACCGATCCGCTTGTGACCCGTTTCCCGCAACCGCCGCAGGCACTCGATCGCCGCGCGAAACTGCGCCGCCGCCACCACATGCAACCGCGGCGCGGCCAGCGTGTAACCCAAGGCCACCGCCGCGAAATCCTCCCATGGGAAATCCGTCAAACGCGTATCCGCCTCCGGTTGGGGCGCCACCAGCACGCCCGTCACATTGCGCGCCCGCAACATCGACGCCACCCGCCCCGCCCTGCCCGCCTCGCTCGCGGCGAGATCGAACACCTCCAGCTGGAACCCGTGCCGCAGTGCCACCGTCCGGGCGCCCTCGTAAAACCCGGCGAATTGCGAGATCCTGTTCCAACGAAAGCCGCCCGTGCTGTTCACCAGCCATGCCAGCGTGCCGTGGAAACTCGCGGGGCGTTGCCGGTTGCGATAGGCCGCCAGTGACATCAGCATCGGGTCCGGCGCGTAGCCCATCCGCGCCGCCGTTTCCCTAATGGATACGCGCATCTTTTCCGAGATGCGCGGATGATTCTTGAATGCCATTGAAACCGCCGAACGGCTCACCCCGACGGCCTCTGCCACATCCTGCTGTGTCACGCGGCTGTCGGGTTTCGGCTGATACGAGGAATCCGGGGAATCCGGGGAGGGAGGGAGGTTTTGGCTCATGCTTTACTGTGTGAGCAACGCGAAGATTGTCACACGAAAACAAAACCCGTTGGCTATCGGCATTCCATTCTCCCTGTGAACACATATCTTCCATCTCC
>JAISAX010000572.1 GCA_031266495.1 Opitutaceae bacterium | reverse complement strand
GGTTTGCTCCCAGCCGGTGTTCAACGGGATGTTTTTGCGGAGGGTGACGGTGTTGAGGTTGAGGCGCCAGCCGTGGCCGAAGTCGCCGTCGATGTCGCGGTCGCGGGTGTCGTAGGTGCGGATGATTTCGAGGGGGAAGCCGGCCAGTTCTTCGGCAAGGTCTTTGAAGGAGAGGCTGAAGGGGCCGATCTTGCGCTGGCCTTCGATGACCACGCGCACGGCGGGGCTTTCCCGGGTGGCGGGGGTGCCGCTGGCGGTGTGCAGGAGCACGCGCAGTTCGTAGAGGCCGTTGCGCATCATGCCGGCGTTGAGCGTGCCGAGGGCGCCCGCCGTGCTGCCGACGCCGATACGCCGGATGTCCGATGTGATCGTGGTCCACGCAGAGGCGGTCGCGCCGGCGGCGGCGACGGGGCGGTATTGCAGTTCGTAACGCGCGAAGTCGGGGTCCAGCGCGAAGCCCTGCACTGCGACCTGGGTGAGGATGACGGTGTCCTCCGCCGGGCTGGTGATGGCGAGGTGGCTGGTGGTCTGGTCCGCGTCCGGCGGATAAATAACAAGGCTCACGGTGGCGGGCGCCGAGGTCGCCGTGCCGTCGCTGGCGGTGAAGGTGAAACTGTCATCGCCTGTGTAACCGGTGTCCGGCGTGTAGGTGAGCGTGGGGGCCGTGCCGGTGAGCGCGCCGTGCGCGGGTTGTGTGGCGATGGCGCAGGTGAGCGTGCCGCCTTCGGGGGAATAGCTCTGGAGGGTGATGGCCTGCGGGGTGTCCTGAAAGAGCGCAAGGGTTTGCCCGAGCGCGACCGGCGGCTCGGCGGCGGAGGGCGTGGTGACAGGGTAGTTGGTGTTGTAACGCCAGTCGGAGGCGCCGGCGGAGTTGGTGGCGCGGATGCGGTATTCGTAGGTGGTGGCGGGCTGCGCGGTGGTGTCGGTCCAGCCCCGTCCGTTGCCGGTTGGCTGGCCGGAAATGGCGCTGGCGATGTCAACCCACCCGCCACTGCCGCCGCCGGACACGACACGGCGGGCGATGTCGTAGCTGATACCGGTGCCCTGGCTGCCAATCCAGACCAGTTGCACCTCGGTGGGGGATTGGGGCGTGTTCCAGATCATGGCCACCAAGGGGAGAGTGACGACAGACACCTCGTCACTGTAGGCCGAATAGGCACCGTCCCAAGAAACCGCCCGCATCCTGTAGGTAGTTTCAACGCCGGGACTGACGTAGGAGGACACAATCACCCACTGCGTGGTCAGGTAGATGGTCCCGTTGGTGACCATGCGGTGAAATTGCCCGTCGGTCCCCTCGATTTTGTATTCGATTTCATAATACACATTCGGGGTGACGCTGTCGGTCCAACTCAGGGTGATGTCGTAGGGGCCGGTGCTGACGGCGTTGAGGCCGGTCGGCGGCGCGGGTGGGATCAAGACTGTGGTGGTGATGGTCACCCCGGCGCTGTAGGCCGAATAAACGCCGTTTTTCACCGCCCGGACGCGATACGTGTAAGTCGTCTCGGGCGTGAGATACATGTCGAGAAAGCCCGTGGTGAAGGCACCGGGAGACAAGATCAGCACGAACGCCCCGTTCCCGGCACGCCGCTCCACCTCGTAGGTGACACCCGGGTCGGGGATGGTCTGCCAGTTGACGTTGACTGCAGTGGCCCCGGGTGAACCACACGAGACATTGGCGGGGGGCGTGAGCAGGCCGGCCATGAGCCAGGCCGTCACCTGGGCGCGCTCGGTGGTGGACAGCACCCGGTCATAGACAATCAACTCGGAAAGCTCCCCGGTCCAGTCGGGGTGCGTGCCGATGTTGTTATTCCATGATTCAACCTGGAAAGGAACTCCGGCGGCTTGTCCGATAATCTGCCCGTCCATGCGGGCTACCCAGCCGGAGGGACCGGCGCTGACATTGTAAACACGCCAGGTGTCCCCGGTGGTCAGGCCCGCCTGCCCCGGATCCAGAAAAACGCCATCGTAGCTGCGTCCGAAATCATCATAAATAAAACCGTCTCCGGAATATTCCCACCAGCTCTGCCCGAGATTGAACGGGGCGCCGACCGCGCCTGTGTCGGGCTTGAGCAGGGCAAAATATTCGGCCTCCGTGGCGGAACCGAGGATATTCGGAAACCCAAACCCGCTGCCACCGCCCAGGCGCACGACAGGATCGCGTCCGCCCAGCAAACTGGAAGGGCGCAGGAGCAGGCTGCTCTCCGTGCCCGCGAACAGGGGTTGCAGCCAGTTTTGCATGGGCGAAAAATCATACCACTGCGTGACCACCTCCTCGCCGGGATGCTCGCTGGAGGGTTCGGCGAAGACGCCCCCCTCGGTTTTGAGCCAGAGGACCATGTCCGGTGGCGGCACGTCATCAGATATGGCCTCCGGCGCAGCAATGACTCCGAAGAGGAGTGGTAGCAGCGGCAGCAGCAAACACAATGACCGGGACGGGAGATTGCCGGGAAGGCAGGGTTTGTTTGTCATAAAATCAGGGACCGGACGGGTGGGCTTTGTCTAGTAAAAAGTTACTCCCACGTACGAGTGCGGGGTAGTGTGCAGTCACAGGTCAAAAGTCGGAAGGTCGAAGGTCGTCGGCGGTTCCGCTGCGCGGAGCATCTCTCAAGGATGGCCCGTTGAAGCGGGCCGGTGATGACTTCCGACTTTCCGACTTTTGCCGTTAGACTGATCACGCTGCCCGTTTGATTCCGTAGAGTTCCGCACTACGTCGGACGTCATTCCTGGCTGACGAGATTCGCCTTGATGTAGTCGAAGCTCTGCTTGACGGAATCAAACGGGCAGCCGGGCGTGGTGTCCTGCTCGACGATGAACCACTGGCAACCACCGGCTTCGGCGGCGGCGATGATGGCCTTGAAGTCGAGGTTGCCGGCGCCGATCTCGCAGAACATGGGTTTGTTCTCCTTCGGATCGGCATTAAAGGTGTAGTCCTTCAGGTGAATGAAGGGGAGGCGGCCGGCGAGTTTCTTCGCCCAGACGACGGGATCGGCGCCGCCGTATTGCACCCAGTAGGTGTCGGGTTCGGCCACGAGGTTTTCAGGGTTGGTGTTGGCAAACACGTACTCGAAAAAGGTCTGGTTGGTGCCGGGAACCCTGGCGAACTCGATGCCGTGGTTGTGGTAGCCGAGGGTGATGCCGGCGGCGCGCATTTTGGCTCCGGCGGCGTCGAGCTTTTTGATGGTGGTGTCGATGGACTCGCGGCTGGTGAAATCCACGCCGGCCGGATACGGGTAGGCGGTGAGTTTGCAGCCGAGTTTGTTCATGCGCTCGATGATGGCATCGGTTTCATCAAGGATTTTCTGACCGTTCTCATGCGTGGCGCAGAGGATGAGGCCGGCGTCCTTGATGATTTTTGCGATTTCCTCTTCGGGAATCGGGCCGACGCCGCTGGCCTGGACGGCTTCGTAGCCGATGGCACGGACTTTCTTGCAGGTCTCGGCGAGATCGGCGGCGGTCTTGCAGTGTTCGCGGAGCGTGTAGAGTTGAATGGCAACCTGGGTGATGTTCATGGGAAATGAAGTAGTTAGTAGTTGGTGATTAGTAGTTGGCAGGTGGTAATTGGCAGTTGTTGCGGGAGCACCCGCTCAGCCGCGGAAGGATTTGGCGAAGTCGTCGCCGGCGACGGAGGCTTTGGTGACTTTTTTCTTCTTCGGCTTGCGGGCGGACTCGGCGATTTTCTGCTTGAGGAGGCGCTCGTACTTTTTGCCGTCGATCGGAAGCGACACTTCCTTGTCCGTCCAGGCGGAGAGGAGCATGGCGTTGGCCAGCTCGACGGAGTGGATACCTTCGGGGGCAGGCGCGTAGAGTTCGGCGCCGTCGAGGATGGCGTCGGTGAAGTTTTGCAGGATCTCGTTGTGCTGTCCGCCGTGACCGGCGGCGGGGACGGAGACGTCCCACTTGTCCGGACGACCAAAGGCCTGGGTGGTCGTTTCGGAGTATTCGCGCATCGGGGTTTCGTTGCGCGTGTAGGTGATCTTGTCGGCCTCGTAAACGAGCTTGCCGCGCTCGGCAGTGATCTCGAGGCGGTTGGTGCCGGGGGCCTCGCCGGTGGAGGTGATGAAGACGCCAGTGGCTCCGTTGGAAAACTCCATGAGCGCGGTGACGTCGTCCTCGACCTCGATGTCGTGGTATTTGCCAAAACCGCATTTGGAACGGAGCCTGGTCGGCATGCCGAACATCCATTGAAAAAGGTCGAGGTTGTGCGGGCACTGGTTGAGGAGGACGCCGCCGCCTTCGCCGGCCCAGGTGGCGCGCCAGCCGCCGGAGGCGTAGTAGGCGTGGGTGCGGAACCAGTCGGTAATGATCCAGTTGATACGGCGGATCTCTCCGAGTTCGCCGCTGCGGATGAGGTTGCGGATTTTTATGTAATAGTGGTCGGTGCGCTGGTTGAACATCGCGGCGAACACCTGCTTGCCTTCGCGGCCCTTGTGCGCGGCGATGAGGCGCTCGCAATCGGCGCGGTGCACGGAGATGGGTTTTTCGACGAGCACGTGCAGGCCGGCCTTGAGGGCCTTGATGCCGATGGTGGTGTGGTCGTAGTGGGGCGTGGCGACGAGAATCGCGTCGATCAGCCCGGAGGCGATCATCTCGTCGGCCGAGGTGAAGCCCTTGACCTGGGGCACGCGCTTGAGCCTGGCCGGGTCGGTGTCGGCGACGGCCGTGAGTTCGAGGCGGCTGATCTTGCCGGCAAGGATGTTGGCAGAGTGGCCGGAACCCATGTTGCCGAGTCCGACGATGCCGATGCGCACTTTGTTCATAACAAGCGATTGGTGGTGTTGATGGTGAATACTGCGGGAAAAAACAGGACCGCGGGATGCGGAAAAAAATCCGGTAGCGCATCGAAAAGGTTGCCTTTGGAGCCGCGACGGCCTGTAACTGCAAACTTTCTCAGACAAACCGCAAAACCCGGATTTTTTCAAAAAACACCCAGCATCCCCCCCCCTCCCCTCCCCCTTCCTCTCCCTCTTTTCCTCTTCCAACCAACCATGATCCATCCCCGAGTCACCCTCAAGCAGGTCGCCGCCAAAGCCGGCGTGCATGTTTCCACGGCATGGCGGGCGCTGAAAAACGACACCTATGTCGATGCCGCCAAGCGCGCCCGGATCCGATCCGTCGCCAAGGAGATGGGCTACACGCCGGACCCGATGCTGACGGCGCTCAGCCACTACCGGCGGCGGCAAAATCCGCCCGCCTACCAGTCCACGTTCGCGTGGGTCAACTCGTTTCCCGAGCGCCGGGCCTGCCTGGAACAGGACAACATCCGGATGTTTCACGCGGGAGCGGTGGAGTTCGCCGCGTCGATGGGATTCCGGCTGGAGGAGTTTTGGTTGAAGGAGCCAGGCATGTCGGCCAGGCGAGCGCGCGAGGTGTTGCTCACGCGCGGCATCCGCGGCCTGATTTTTTCCCCGCAACCGGTGGCGGGCGCCAGCCTGGCGCTGGACATCGAACCGTTCACGTGCGTGGCAATCGGATACTCGCTGGCGACACCGCGGATGCACGTGGTGTGCAACCACCAGCACAGCTCGGCGCTGCTGACGTTGCGGCAACTCTGCAAGCTCGGGCACGAACGGATCGGCATGGTGAGCGCGCTGGAAACGCTGCGGCGCTGCGAACACAATTTCGAATCACCCTATTATTTTTACCAGAGCCTGCGGCCTGAACCCGCCGTAGTGCCGATGTTCACGATCCCCGGACTGAACGAACCGGCCAACATCAACAAGGCGCGCGAGAGATTTCTGTCATGGTTCCATCGATACAGGCCGACGGCGATCATCGCGCACGTATCCGAAGTGCGCGGGTGGCTGGAGGCGACCGGGGTGCGCGTGCCCGAAGACGTGTCGCTGGCGACGCTTTCGCGCAGCCAGGACCCGGACTGGTCGGGCATCGACCAGCAGGAAAAACTGATCGGGGCGCGCACGGTGGAGTTGCTGATCAGCCTGTTCCAGAGCGGCGAGCGCGGCGCGCCGGCCACGCCGATGCGGATGCTGATCGAGGGGCGCTGGATCGAGCACGAAACGACCCGCCGGATCGGGCCCCCCGCGGCGGAGCTGATCGAGCGGCTGGCGTAGGTGGCGGGAGCGGCGGTGTCCCCGCCGGACACGGCTACGGATTGCGGCATCGCCATCGCGTCTCAACGCCTCGATCCAGCTCGATGTGTCGATGAGTTTCATTGGCTGGCCGGTCAGCGGGAAGCCCGGATGGTTTGAAGCTCTTCGGGTGTGATCAGGTCCTGGAAGGTGCCTAGCTTCCCTGCCAGCCGGGCCAGACGCTGCCGACGGTTGTAATCCACCACCGCAAATGTGACTGCCTCTGTCCTGGTCCGGGCCTTGGTGTATTTCATGACTTCCTCCAGGTCTTTTTCAGGAATGTTCATAGTCGTCCTCATGCTTCCAGTATCACTCCTTGTGGATTCAGGAACAAGCTGCATTTGCGTCCATGTCCGGGCAACAATGCGCTCACTTCGACAGGAAATCCGCGATGCGCGGGATGACCTCGTCGGCGGCGTCGGCGAGGACGTAGTGGCCGGCGTCGGCGAGGTAATGCGCTTCGGCGTGCGGCCAGCGCTGTTTCCATTCGTCGTAAAAATCGTCGTTGAAGCACAAATCGCGTCCGCCCCAGAGAATCAGCGCAGGATGCGGGGGGGGGGGGGGGGGGGGCTGGATCGGGATCGGCAGGTTTGCATTCGGCAAAACGAAACCCGGTTGCCCCCGGCGGGGCCAAGCGGCCGAGCCCGGCGCCGGGGGGTTAGAGCGTGCG
>JAISAX010000290.1 GCA_031266495.1 Opitutaceae bacterium | reverse complement strand
CCGCCCCCCCCCCCCCCCCCCCCCCCCCCCCCCCCCCCCCCCCCCCCCGCCGGACGCGAGAGGGTCGCGGGGCGCATTGGTACGTGTTGGTCCCGGCGCTGTCCGGTCGGAGCAGCCGCAGGGCGGTGGAGCGGAGGCGAGTGGCGAGGACAAGGGCGAACAGCAGTATTCCGGGAATTGTCGCCGTAGAGGCGGACTCCGGAATGGCGGGTATCGAGTAATCAATGACGAGCGCGGGGATGGCGAACGAGGCATTCGCATTCTCCTTGCTGGCAAAGCGGACCAGATGGCGAGCGCTATCGGTCCCCTCGCCGGCATCTTTCAGCAGGAAGCTGATGGTCGTTTCGTTGTTGTTGAAGGCATTCAGCACCGCGGCGGTGAGGCTGGCGCCAGTCCAGTCGATGACAGGCGCGGAGCTTGTCGCGGGATTGGCCGTGGCCGAAGCGAGGACATCGGTGTTGTAGTCGCCGCCCTCTGACGTCCAGAGCACCCCGTAACGGCGGGATTTCCAGGTCGCGTTGACTTCGTCGAACGAGACGCCGGGGATTTGATGGAGATCAAGCGTGATGGCACTGTTCGCGCTGCTGGCATCGGCGGCCCCTTGCTGAAGACTGAGGGTGATGGAGTTGATCGTCGCATTGCCCGGGAGGCCGGAGAGCGCGGCGAGGTTGAAGGTCAGCAGGCCATGAAACGGGTGTGTGGCGTCGAGTTCACCGATCAGTATTTCCGCCCCGCCGCCTTGTGCCGTGCCGCTGATGGCATCGCTGCGAAGAAACGTATCGGCGGCAAGGGGCACGTTCAGCGTTTCGGCGTGCAGGGGAATCGTAATCGTAACGGAGGCAGCCACGAGAGTTGTGGTCAGGAGCCAGAACGGACGGAGTGTCTTTGTAGTGTTGTCGTGCATGGTGAATCAGGTGTGTGCGTGTATGTGCGTGTGTGCAGGCGGGGGAGGAAGGGAGTGCCTGGCTGGATGAGCTTCCGGATAAAGGCGGAAAGATGACGAACAGAATCATCCCGTGTGTCGCGTGTTATGACTGTATTCATGAGCGTTATCGAGTTACGCCACAGAACCTCACGCAGGGGGAGCAACCGGAAGTGATGTCAGCAGAGGGAGAGACAGGGGGGGGGGGGGGGGTGGACCGCTAATAGGCGCTAATCTTCGCTAATCCCGATCCCGACAAACCAGTCTGGACGTTACGCGGAACGGACGTAGGGGCGTCGCTTGCGACGCCCGCGCCAGGCGGAGAGAATTGGCGTATCTCCCGTTGCGTCAGGTCGCTCGCGGGCTTCGCAAGCGAAGCCCCTACCTCCTGGCGGCGTAACGTCAGATGGAGGGAACAGGGCGCGGCGTGTCAGGGTGTGATGACGAGGCGTAGTTCGGCTTCGGTGACAGGCTCCATGAGATCGAAACCGAGGCGCAGCCCTTTGGGCGGTTGTTCGGGGACGATGCCGGTCACAGGTTCGCTGCCGATGCGAAGGGGGATGGGGCGGGCGTCGGCGGTGATGTCGGCGATGGCGGTGGCGGTCCAGGAGACGCGCACCGATTGCCGACCCCGGTGGATACGGAACGCGTTTCCACCGTCGGGCGTGTGTCGCTGGCGCGGATCGAGAATGAGGGCGTTGCCGAATACTTGCGGGGTGCTGAAACTGGCGCGGTCGATGATCTCGAAACGTCCGCCGCCGGTGGTCCGGGTCAGGATGAAGGTGCGGGTGAGTATCCGGAGTTCGGGGACATCGGGGGCGTAGGCGCTGGTGATGTCGATTTCCCAGAGGTCGCGGGCGTCGGTGAATCCGGTGCGGAGGGTGATGGCGCGGGCGTCCTTGCCGGTGCGCTGGAGTTTGCCGGCAACGCGCGGGACGGGGTGCCCGAAGGAGTTGTTGACGCCGCTGGTGTAGCGAAGTCCGGACTGGAATACGGCGCGGTTGTAGGTGTCGGCCCCGAGGTCGGAGAGAACCAGGGCGCCGTCACGGACGAGAACAAAGGTGCCGAGGTCGTTGTGATTGTGGGGTTGCTGGTTGTGGCCGCCTTTCATGGCGACAGCCAGGCCCGCGGTGGCCGGGCGGGGTCGGGAAACAAGCGCGCCGCCGTCCGGAAACCAGTCGCGAAGGGCGAGGCGGGTTTCGTTGTCCGGGGATCGGGATGCGGAGGGGGATGGGGATGCGGAGGGGGTCGCGCCGGGCGCGGCGCGAGGGATGGAGAGATCGAGGAGGACGCGATAGAGGTGGGGGCCGAGCGGGTGGGGCGCCTCAAAGGATGGCGTTCCCGTCGTGTCGCCGGACCCGAAACGGGCGGCGGAGAAGTCGAGTATCCAATAAAAAGGTTTGTGGCGGGCGGAGGAGTCTCCAAATGCCGGATACAGGCCGCCGGCGATTTCCTGGCGCAGGCCGAAGGCGGCGATGGCGCGGGTCTTGGGATGTTCGAGGAGGTCGAGTTTCCCGCCGGTGACGCGGCGGATGGTCTCGGAGGCGAGAATGAAGTGGCCGAAACCGTAGTTCCAGTAGCTGATGCTTTCGGCGCACCAGCCGTCGTCGCCGAAGCCGGAGAGGTAGGCGGGGGCGTAGGTTTCGAGGGCGGTGACAAACTCGGCCTGCTCGTGCCGTCCGGCCGGTTCGCGGGGGTCGAGAAGGAGCAGGGCGGCTCCCGTGACGCCGGCGTTGCAGACGGGATTCCAGTTGTGGGCAACGTTCATCCAGCCGAAATTGGCGGCGTCTTCGGCGGCCCGCGCGCGGGCCAGGTAGGGTGTGAAGACCCGGGCGCGGGTTTCCGTGCGAAGGCGGTTGCGGAGGCCGGCGGGCAGTTGATCGGCGAGGAGCCAGTCGATGGTGGCAAGGCTCCAGGCGCGGGCGGCGGCGGCGAGATCGACGTTGTCGTAGTTGGATTTCCACGTCGGGCGCCGGCGTCCGGCGTGGGCGGGCGCGGCCCAGGAGGGTTCGTCGAGGATGGCGGCGAATTCCGTGAAAATGAGCGGGAGGTAATGTTTTTTATTTTCGATGCCTTCGGCCCAGGTGAAGGCGGCGAGGCGTTCCATGCGTTCGTTGAAGGGTTTTTCGTATGTGTCGCGGACGCCGGTGCGCCTGAATTCGTCGAAGAGGGTTTCCGTGAGCGCGGGCGGCGGTGTGCGCGCGAAGCCGGCGGCCCGGTTGATGATGTCGCGGCCGGCCGGAGTCCGCGCCCGGGGCGCCCCGAAACCGCGGTTGGCGACGGGGGGGGCGAAGTGCGAGGGGGCGTCGGGCAGCATGGCGGCGATTTCCGCAATCCTGGCG
>JAISAX010000522.1 GCA_031266495.1 Opitutaceae bacterium | reverse complement strand
GCCGCCGTACACGATGGTGGTGGTGAGGTCGGTGTACCTGGAGTATTTCTGGAATGCTTCCTCGACCTGGAGGGCGAGTTCGCGGGTGGGTTCGAGGACGAGGCAGCGGAGGCGCCCGTGGGCGCCGAGGCGGTGGAGGACGGGCAGGGCGAAGGCGGCGGTCTTGCCGGTGCCGGTTTGCGCGGAGCCGGTGAGGTCGCGGCCTTCGAGGACGTGGGGCACGGCCTGGGTCTGGATGGGGGTGGGGTCGGTGTAGCCCATTTCGGCGGCGGCGTAGGCGATGGGGTCGTTGAGCCCGAGTTTGCTGAAGGCGGTGTCTTGCGGGGGGATTTCGACGGGGGTGCGGGGTTTTACAGGGTCGCGGCGCGGATACTCGAAGGTGTCGTCACGGGGGGGACGGGAGGGGCGGGAGGGGCGGGGGGGGGGGGGGCGTTCGCCGCGCCGGTTGCGTCCGCCGCCTTCGCGGGATTTGCCTCGCGGTTCGCGGGGTTCGCGGGGCTGGCGGCCGGACCGCTCCTCGCGTGGACGGGATCGTTTACCGTCCTTGCCGGTGGCGTCGGGGCGCGTTGGTCTGGGTGCGGGAGGGCCGGCGGGTTTTTTCGCCGGTTTGGCCGGGGGCGGGGTCGAGGGGGCGACTTTGGCGCGAATTTTCGCGATGAGCTTTCTTAGCATAAGTTTCGGTTTAAGCTCCGGAGAGTCGCGGAAGAATGTCCGTTGGCAATCTGCAATGTGCGCCTTCGCTGTTTCCGGGTGTATTTCAATGTGTGGCTTTCTCCGTCTCATTGCTCGGGCTCACCTGGGGCTTGCACCGGAGGCTGCGAGCGGACTTGTTCTCTCTTTTTCCCATGTCTCAAACCATCGCCGTCCTCGACTTCGGTTCCCAGTACACTCAGGTCATCGCCCGCCGTATCCGCGAGTGTCAGGTCTATTCCAGAATCTACCATTTCTCCACGCCGGCGGAAACGCTCCGGGCTGATGGTGTCATCGGCGTGGTTTTGTCCGGTGGCCCCAGCTCCGTCCTGGCCAAGGATGCTCCTTTGCCCGACCGGGGGGTCTTCGATCTCGGGGTGCCGGTCCTGGGTATCTGTTATGGCGTGCAGCTCATGGGCAGGCTCCTCGGTGGCTCCGTCGCACGGAGCAGGGTGCGCGAGTTCGGCCTGGGTTCCCTCACGGTCAGGAAAGGTGCCACCTCCGGCAGCCTGTTCAGCGGCCTGTCTCAAAAGAGGTTCACGGTCTGGAATTCGCACGGGGATCGTCTTGTCGATCTGCCGCCGGGTTTCAGGACTGTGGCCACGACCGATGACGCGCCGCACGCGGCCATCGAGGATCGCAGGCGGCGGTTTTATGGGATCCAGTTTCATCCGGAGGTTTCTCATACGGAGAATGGTCTCCGTATCCTGAAAAACTTTCTGGTCGGCGTCTGCGGCGCGAGGCAGGACTGGACGACGGAGGATTTTATCAGGCAGGCGGTTGATGGTATCCGCGCGCAGGTGGGCGGGGGGCGTGTGTTGCTGGCTCTTTCGGGGGGGGTTGATTCGTCGGTCTGCGCGGCGCTTGTCCACAGGGCGGTGGGGAAGCAGTTGACGTGCGTGTACGTGGATACGGGCCTTATGCGCAAGGACGAGTCCAGGTATATCGAGGCGCTTTACGCGAAACACTTCAGGATCGATCTGCGGGTTGTTGATGCTTCGCGGGTTTTTCTCAGGCGCCTGGGGGGCGTCACCGATCCCGAGCGCAAGCGCAAGATCATCGGCCATACGTTTATCGAGGTGTTCGAGGGGGCGGTGGCCCGGGAAAAAAAGAAAAAAAAAGGGGGGGGAGGGGGAGTGTTCGGGTTCCTGGGGCAGGGGACGATCTATCCCGATGTGATCGAGAGCATGGCGATCGGCAACAATCCGGCGGCCTTGATCAAGAGTCACCATAATGTGGGGGGTCTGCCGGCGCGCATGAGATTGAAGCTGGTGGAGCCGTTGCGTCAGTTGTTCAAGGATGAGGTGCGCGCCGTGGGCACGAGGCTTGGTCTGCCGCGCGAGGTTGTCTGGCGGCAGCCGTTCCCTGGCCCCGGCCTGGCGGTGCGGGTGATCGGCGAGGTCACGAGGGAGCGGCTCGATGTCCTGCGCGAGGCCGACGCTATCTTGCACGAGGAGATGTTGAAGGCGGGTCTTTACTACAGGGTCTGGCAGAGTTTTTGCGTGTACCTCCCGGTCAAGTCGGTGGGCGTGATCGGCGACGAGCGCAATTATGCCGATGTCATCGCCTTGCGTCTGGTGGAGAGTGTCGATGCGATGACGGCCGACTGGGCCAGGTTGCCCGACTCCCTCCTGCAACGTATTTCCAGCCGCATCACCAACGAGGTCCGCGGTGTGTCCCGCGTGGTGCTCGACATCAGCTCCAAACCGCCCGCGACCATCGAATGGGAGTAGCGGGGGAGGCGGCAGGTCGGGCGCGGGAGGCGGGCAGGGCAGGCATGGGGTTTCAGGGTTTTGCACAAACTGGCGAACAAGGGGCGGCGGTTCCTGTCTTTGCGGGTTAACCTGCGTATCCACACTATGAAAAAATCCGTATTCCAGCCGTTCCTGTTTGTATTCCAGCCGCTCCTGTTCGCCGGTGTGTGCCGGTTTGCCGGTGTGTTGTGCCTGTTTGCCGTTTGCGGCTCGCAGCCGCTCCGGGCCAACGAGGACGTTATCGCGAAGGCCCGTTCGTTTGTCGGTCCCGAGAACGAACTGTCGGCGCTCCGGTCGGTGCATTTCAAGGGCACCCTCACCGTGATGGACAGGGATGCCGGGGGCAGGGACGTGCCGGTCAACGTGGGGCTGGAGATCATCTTCCAGAAACCGTACCGGCAGCGCATCGTGGCCACCTCGCCGGAAAAGGTGGAGGTGACGGCGCTCAACGGGTACGACGCCTGGCAGCGCATCGCCGACCCGACGGACGCCTCTGCCTGGCAACTCACGATTCTCGGCGCCGACCAGATCAAACGGCTGCGCGCCAACACGTGGGAAAACCTGGCGTTCTATCGCGGCATCGGGGACGTGGGCGGCTCGATCGAGGACCTCGGGGCGGCGCAGGTGGAGGGCCGCAACTGTCGCAAACTGGCCTTCCGGCATGCGGCCAACATTGTTTTCATCCGGTACTTCGACGAGGCGACCGGGCGCCTCGTCATGACCGAGACGGAAGCGGGCAGCACGATCCGCGAGGAAGGCGACCTGCGCGCGGGCAAGCTGCGTTTCCCCCAAAAAATCGTCACCGCCAACAGGCTGGCCGACGGCACCACGCGCGAACTCACCGTGGTGTTCGATGCGGTGACGGTGAACGCGACGTTCGCCGACGATCTTTTCGAGGTGCCGTCGTTCGCGCCGTCGGCGGCGCCGGCGGCGACGCCGACGGCGAAGTGAGGCCGCCGGTCCGGGGAGCGCACGCGTCTCGCGTACCGGCCTGGGCGTCCTCGCCCAAGCCTTGGCTGACGGTCCGGTCCGACGGGTCTCGACTGGTTTCGACGGGGTTCGATTTAAATCGACTTAAGCCGCCTCGCCCCGGACCGGACTGTGTCCGGCGAGACGCCGGACACCGCACGCGAGACGCGTGCGCTCCCCGGACCTCCGGACCCCGGACCGGCCCCCGGGGTTCAGGGAGTTTCTTTTTCAGCGTTTTTTCCAGGGCGTTTGCGGGAGTTCGAGGGGTTTTGTGGCGATCTGCACGCCGGCGACGGCGGGGTGGCTGCGCAGTTCATGAAACCGGGGGATGTCGAGCCGCCAGCCGAGGGCGGCGCTGGTCTCGGTGACGGCTGCCATGCGGTTCTCGAAAAGGAACCCGAATCCTGTGCGCAGTGCGCCGGGTCGCGCTTCCAGTTCGGCCCGGACTTGTCCCAGAAATTCCGGGACGCCGGGGTGCGCGGGGTGCAGGAGCCAGAGGATCGTCTTCACGTTGGCCGCGACGTAGGCTTCCAGCGGATGGCAGGTTTTGACGTTCAGGCGCGGGCCTTCCTCGTTCACCATGACGGTGCCGCAAATCATGACTTGCGCGCCGTCCGCCAGGTGGTGGCCGCTTTCGGCCCAGGCTCCGGCAAACATGTTGAGTTGCAGGGTGGCTTCCTTGGTCGCGAGGGTGAAGGCGGCCCAGGGGCGGTTGTCTTTTTTGGAGAGTTTCCTGGCTATGCTCCCGACGATGCCTCCGAGGCGAAAGGGGGTGCGGTCGGGTTGTTCGGGGAGTTCGCGGACGTAGTGCGAGTCGATGGCGTCGAGGAGTCCGTCGTAGGCGTTGAGCGGGTGGCCGGATACGTAGAAGCCGAGTAGCTCCTTTTCGGACTGGAGGCGTTCGGCTTGGGTGAAGTCGTTGACGGTGGCGGAGCGGGCGGTGGCGGTGGGGGGGGGGGGGGAGCCGGGGGAGCCGGAGGAGGACGGGCGGCGGGGGGGGGAGGAGGGTTCGAGGAGGTCGAAGAAGCCGGCCTGGCCGGCGGCGCGGTCGCGGGCGTGCGAGGCGGCGGCGGAGATGGCGGCATCGACGCGGTCGAAGATCGCCTTGCGGGGTTCGCCGGAAAAGTCGAAGGCGCCGGTCCTGGCGAGGTGTTCGAGCACGCGCTTGTTGGTGGCTTTGGGTTCGACGCGGTTGACGAGGTCTTCGAAGTTTTTGTAGGGGCCGTTGGCTTCGCGTTCCTCGATGATTTTTTGCGCGGCCATCTCGCCTACTCCCTTGATGCCGGCCAGGCCGAAGCGGACTTTTTCCCCGACGGGGGTGAAGGCGCCGCGGGATTCGTTGACGTCGGGGCCGAGCACGGTGATGCCCATGGCTTCGGTCCCGGCGATGAAGTGGGCGACTTTTTCGGTGTTGCCGAGTTCGGCGGTGAGGAGGGCCGCCATGAACGGCACCGGGTAGTTGGCTTTCAGGTACGCGGTCTGGTAGGCGACGACGGCGTACGCGGCGGAGTGCGATTTGTTGAAACCGTATTGCGCGAATTTGTTGAGGAGATCAAAAATCTCGTCGGCCTTCCGCGCGTCGATGTTGTTGTGCTCTTTCGCGCCGGTGACGAATTTGGTGCGTTCCTGCGCCATGGCTTCGGCGTCCTTCTTGCCCATGGCGCGGCGGAGCATGTCGGCCCCGCCGAGGGTGTAGCCGGCGATGACCCGGGCGCATTCCATGACTTGTTCCTGATAGACGATGATGCCGAACGTCTCCTTGAGCACGGGTTCGAGCAGGGGGTGCGGGTAGGTGATGGCGGCGGGGTCTTTCTTGCCGCGGGCGTAGTCGGGGATGAACTGCATGGGGCCGGGGCGGTAGAGGGCGGAGATGGCGTTGATGTCGTCCACCGTGGAGATGCCGACCTGGCGGGCGGCGTTCTGCATGCCGGCGGATTCGAGCTGGAAGACGCCGACTGTCTTGCCGGCGTTGAGCAGTTCGTAGGTTTTGGGGTCTTCCAGGGAGATGGCGTCGATGTCGAATCTCTCCTGGCCGGGGATGGTGCGGCGGACGTTCTCGACGGCGTCGGCGATGACGGTGAGGGTCTTCAGCCCGAGGAAGTCCATCTTGAGGAGGCCGAGCTTGGTGACCGCGCCCATGTCGAACTGGACGGTGACGTCGCCTTCCTGCGAGGTGAGGGGCACGAAGTTGTCCAGAGGCTGGTCGGTGATGATGATGCCGGCGGCGTGCTTGCCGGTGTTGCGTACGAGGCCTTCCACTACGAGCGCGGTGTCGATGATGCGTTTGGATACGGGGTTGCGGGCGATTTCGCCGCTGAGTTCGGCGGATTTTTTGATGGAGTCTTCGAGGGAGATGCCGAGTTCGTCGGGGATGAGTTTGGCGAGGCGGTCGGCGTCGGCGTAGGGGAGATCGTGCACGCGGGCGATGTCGCGGATGGCCATCCTGGCGCCGAGGGTGCCGTACGTGATGATGTTGGCCACGCAGTCGTTGCCGTACTTCTGGCGCACGTAGTTGATGACTTCTTCGCGGCGGCGCATGCAGAAGTCGATGTCGAAGTCGGGCGGCGATACGCGTTCGGGGTTGAGGAAGCGTTCGAAGAGGAGGCCGAAGCGGATGGGGTCGATGTTGGTAATGCCGAGCAGATACGCGACAAGGCAGCCGGCTCCGGAGCCGCGCCCGGGGCCGACGGGGATTTTTTTTTGCTTTGCCCAGTTGATAAAATCCTGGACGACGAGGAAGTAGTCCACGAAGCCGGTGACGTTGATGATGGCCTGTTCGTAGCCCATGCGCAGGACGAGCACTTCTTCGGGCGCCAGGCCGGCGTAGTCGGGCGGCGCGGGCTTCTGGCCGGGGGGGAGGTTTTTCAGCCTGGCGAGGCGTCCGGCGACGGCGGGGCGGGCCGCGACCGGGTCGTGGTCGTGCCCGTAGCGGTGCTTGAGGCCTTCGGCGCAGAGCTGGTGCAGGTATTCGGAGGGGGTCTGGTTGAGTGCCTTTATTTCGGGGGGGAGGGGGTAGCGGGGGTAGCGTTCGGAGCCTTTGGGGAAGGGGATGGTGAGGTCGCACATTTCGGCGACGGCGAGGGTGTTGGTCAGGGATTCGGGGTGCTCGCGAAAGACTTTGGCCATCTCGTCGCGCGATTTGAGGAAAAATTCCTGGGTGTCGAATTTCATCCGGTTCTCCTCGGCGAGTTTGGCGCCGGTCTGGATGCAGAGGAGCGCGTCGTGCGGACTGGCGTCCTCGGCGCGGATGTAGTGGACGTCATTGGTCGCGACGATCTGGAGCCGGAACTCTTCGGCGAGGCGGAGGAGATCGGGGATGATCTTGCGTTGTTCCGGGATGCCGTGGTCCTGGAGTTCGACAAAATAGTTTTCGCGCCCGAAGATGTCCACGTACCGGGCGCAGGCGGCGCGGGCATCCTCGAAACGATCGTGCATGAGGTGCTGGCAGACCTCGGAGGCCAGGCAGCCGGTGAACCCGACAAGACCGTCGGCGTGGCGGGCGATGGTTTCGAGATCGGCGCGGGGCTTGTAATAAAACCCTTTCAGGTGGGCGTCGGAGACGAGCTTGAGGAGGTTCTGGTACCCCGTGATGTTCCGGGCGAGGAGGCCGAGGTGGTAGTAGTTTTTGCCCTCTTCGGATTTGCCGGCCTTTTCGAGACGGGAGCCGGGGGCGACGTAAAGTTCGCAGCCGACGAGGGGCTTGATGCCGGCTTTTTTCGCTTCGTTGTAAAACGAGATTGTCGCGAACATGTTGCCATGATCGGTGAGGGCGATGGCGGGCTGGCCGAGTTCTTTGGCGCGCGCCATCAGACGGTCCACGCGGCAGGAGCCGTCGAGCAGACTGTAGTCGGTGTGAACGTGGAGGTGGACAAAATCGGAAGACGAAGACACGCCAGAAGCGAAAGGGCAGGGGGGGGGGGAGAC
>JAISAX010000483.1 GCA_031266495.1 Opitutaceae bacterium | reverse complement strand
CCCCAACACCCCGGGAACCATTTGCCAACGCGCGGCCCCCCCGTTTTGTCGTGTGCCACGGGCTTCCCGCCCGGCCCACGTCGATCCGCGTAACTTCAGTTAGTCATTGATTGCTCAGCCTCCACCACCTCGACGCCGCGCCCGTCATCCGAGGCTTGCCAGCGGATATTCCACCCGGCGACGGTCATGCCCCAGGAGCGCCTCCCCCCCCCGGCCACCGATCCCGTATCGTTGCGCTGATAAGCCGGCTGCAAATCCAGCCGCAACAAGTGCCGCACCAGTTCCAGCGTCCGGACGCCCTCCGGCCCTGATCCGGAACCGCGCACCAGCCGCGCCGCGATTGGCGGCGGGATCGACACCGCCCCCGCCTCGCGCACACAAGGAGCGTCCCCGGCCCAGTCCGCCCGGGCAACCGGCAACGCCTCGCACCACGGCAAGTACGGCTTCACATCGAGCACGGGCGAACCGTCCACCGCATCGATCCCGGCCACGCGCAAGGCCAGGGCGGGTGCCGTCTCGATCGCGAGCAGCCGCACCAGGCTGAGCCCGAGCGGGTTAGGCCGGTTGGGCGAACGCGAGGCGAAAACCCCCACGCGATCATTGCCCCCCAGCCGCGGAGGCCGCACCGTTGCCGCCCCCGACCACTCCGCCGAACGGTGAAACCACGTCACCAGCCACACGTGCGAAAACGCGTCGAGCCCGCGCACGAAATCCTCGCGGGCGAACTCCGGCAAAAACTCCACCCGCCCCACCGCCTCCTCCACCAGGCCACTCTGCCGGGGGACGCCAAATTTTTGAGCGAACGGCGTCCGCAGCCGCGCCACCGGCCTGACTCCGAACGACCGGGCTGACAACACACTGGCGATGCCGGATTTCATGCACGGGAGATGCATCGCCCGGCGGCGCCAGTCGTGCGCGTTGTTATTCTTTTTCCTCCCCCCCCCCCTCCCCCTCCCGCCCCTCTCGCCCCTCCCCCCTCCGCAACAGAAAACGCCTCCCGGCTCGCTCTTCATGGCACTCTATACTACCTGAGCGCTTTTATAGCGCCGGATGCCCATACCACGCCGGAACGGAGAGGCAACGCCCACGGGCAAGGATGCCCGTGCCACGCACGAACGTCCCGCCCGCCAGCGAAGCGGCGGCATTCCTGGTGATCAGTCTGACGTCTGACGTCAAAAGTCGGAAAGCCGGAAAAACATCACCGGCCCGCCTCAGCGGGCCAACCTTGAGAGATGCTCCGCGCAGCGGAGCCTCTGACGACCTTCCGACCTTCGACCTGTGACTTTCGACTGATTTACTCCGCGGCCGGTTCGTCGCCGGTGACGATGGTGCCGCCGGTGACGTTGACCTTTTCGAAAATCGCCTTGCCGAGCTTTTCGGCGAGTGCGGGTTTTTCGCGGATAGTCTGCTTGGCGGCGTCGCGACCCTGACCGATGAGTTCGCCCTCGTAGGAGATCCACGCGCCCTTCTTATCGAGAATCTTGTGCTCGATGCCGAGATCGAGGAGCGAGCCGGTGCGCGAAATGCCCTCGTCGTACATGATATCGAACTCGCACTCGGTGAACGGAGGCGCGACCTTGTTCTTGACCACCTTGATCTTGGTGCGGTTGCCGACGATCTTGCCATCGGGCAGCTTGATCTGCTCCTTGCGGCGGATGTCGATACGGATCGACGCGAAAAACTTGAGGGCGCGACCACCGGGCGTCGTCTCGGGACTGCCGAACATGACACCGATCTTTTCGCGAATCTGGTTCGTGAAAATGAGAATGCACCTGGTCTTGCTGACCACGGCGGTAAGACGACGCATGGCCTGGCTCATGAGGCGCGCCTGGGAACCGACGGTGGCATCGCCCATCTGGCCATCAAGCTCCTGCCGGGAAATGAGCGCAGCGACGGAGTCCACGACGATCACGTCGATGGCGTTGGAACGGATAAGCGCCTCGGCGATATTGAGCGCATCCTCGCCGCTGTCGGGTTGCGAGACGAGCAAGTCGTCGAGATTGACGCCGACGATGCGCGAATACTTCGGATCGAGGGCATGCTCGACATCGATGAAGGCGGCGAGCCCGCCCCTTTTCTGGGCCTCGGCGATGACGCTGAGACAGAAAGTGGTCTTGCCGGAGGATTCCGGCCCGTAAATCTCGATGATACGACCACGCGGCAGGCCGCCGACGCCAAGGGCGAGATCGACGGCGAGGGAGCCGGTCGAAAGCGTTTCGACCTGCATCCTGTGTGCATCGCCGAGACGCATGATCGAACCCTCGCCAAACTGCCTGGTGATGGCGGAGACGGCGAGATCGAGGTTTTTGCGATCAGCGACAGTGCCGCCGGCGAGTTCGGAGGAGGAGGAGGAGGTTTTGGTAAGGACAGCTTTGGCCATAATATGACCTCAAAGGTGCGGGCAGGAACGAACCGGGGGCGAGGAGAAAATGGCGGAAAGCCGGAGCTTCTTTTGCCCGAAGCTACATTTCGCTCCGCGGAGGAAGGGGAAGGGGGGGGGGGAGGGGGGGACGCTGACGGCGCAGTCGAAGGTCGAAGGCTGGACCCACGCGCCAGATGATGATGGTACGCACTGAAGGCGCGGGCGTCGCTTGCGACGCCCCTGCGTCACGCTCGCGCATACTCACAGACCGGAATCACGCTGTCTTGCGGCGGAAAAAAACCGCAAACCCGGCACAGACAGCTGCGGTCAGGAACGCCCACGTGGCCGGCTCGGGTATGGCGAGACCGGGAAACAAGGCTTCCGTCGCGGCAATGTAACCGCGTTCGTTGATCACGCCTCCGGTAAGGTCGCCGCCATCTTCACCGAGTCCGACCCAGATGATCTTGTCGAGTTGCCCGGCGGTCAGTCCCGTGCTGGCAACTCCAATACGAAGAATGTCGGTCGCGGGGTCGAAGTTTTTAATGCGAAGCGTGCCACTCGTCGTCCAGACGGCGTCGGAACTGTCCCCGAAAACAAGGGTGTTGGCTCCGGCTGTGGCAGCGAAATCGATGGTGGCATCGGCGACGACGACGAGCTTTTCCGCAAAAATCACGTTGGCGGTGTCGAGCACAAGCGTGGTGGTTTTCCCCGCGGAACCGAGTTCGAGTCCGCCGTCAAATGTGGCGGTGTCGCCACCATCAACATCAATGGTGGTGGCGCCGTCCTTGAGCACGAGGTTGCCGGTGGCGGTGTTGGTGGCTCCGCGCAGGGTGAGCGCGCCGGTGCCGGTCTTGGTGAGCGTGCGGGCTTCGGTGTCGCCGGTTTCGGAGAGCGCGCCGAGGCTGAGCGCGATGGTGGCGCCGGCGATGTCGAGAGTGGCGTTGCCGGTGAGTGTCGTATCGGAAAAGATCGCACGGGAGACGCCGCTGGTCGTGGCGTTGGCTACCAGGTTAACTGTGCGAGTGCCGAGGCTGAGCGCGCCAAAGGTATGCGTGACACCCTCGCCGTTGGCCAAACGCCCGACACGAAAGGCCAGGTTGGCTCCATTATCCGCAATGGTAACGGCATCGGGAATGACAGAGCCAAAGGTCGTGTCGGCATTACCGTAAAACTGAACCGAGGTTCCGTCTTGAATGATCAGACGTCCGCTTGTGCCAATGGAGTCAGCACTACGAATCTGGAGTGTGCCGCCGTTGTGCGTGACGGTGCCGGTAAAGTTTTCCATGCTGCCAGTGAACAGATTGAGCGCTCCTGAACCTGTCTTGGTATAGCCGTTACTGCCGTAAAATTTTACGGAGATGTTGGCAGTGGCTCCGGCGTCCACCTGGATGGTGGCGCCGGGGCTGAATTCGACGGGTTCGTAGGCGTTGTTGAGGCCGGATGTGCCGGTTTTGAAAATCATGCCGGCAAAACGGCCTTTGGCGTTCCAGTTGGCGTTGACGTTGCTGGCGGTTTCAAAAACGGCGATGCTGTCGTCCTGCCAGGCGGTGAGTTCGCCGGTGGTCGAACCGACGCGCCAGATGGTGGAGGTGAGCGCCCAGGTGCCGGTGCCGCCGATGGCGTCGGTGGTGTCGCCGTCGGCATCCCAGTAAAGGAGGGTGGCGGCGGTCATGGGCAGGACGGAAAAGGCTAATGCGAATACACCGGATATTATGGCGAGGTGCGCGCGCGTGCCTGGACGGGGCCTGGTTTTGTTCGTGGTCGTGTTCGTATTCATAGTCGTGTTCATGGTCGTTTTTTTATTTTATTGGATTTTAGGATTACAAACACCGGAAGTGGG
>JAISAX010000286.1 GCA_031266495.1 Opitutaceae bacterium | reverse complement strand
CGCGCCCCGCGTACGGGGGGCGGGCCGGGGGGGGGGGGGGCCCCCGCGCGAGGGGCCCCCGGGCCGGGGGGATGTGGAGGGAAGTTCCGTGGTGAGGATGGCGGCGAAAAGCATGGCGGCAACGGCTCCGCCGGTGGCGACGGCTCCGCTGAGTCGGCGTCGGGTGGCGGGGGTTTTTGTAGGGTCGTCGGGCGCGCGGCGGGTGAGCACGACGGCGAAAAGTACCACCATCGAGATGGCTCCCACATAAACGAGCACTTGCGCGAAGGCCACAAACTCGGCTCCGGCCTGGAGATAAAAGGCGGCAATGCCGATCCACACCGGCACGAGCAGGAGCGCGGCCCGGATGATGTCGCGCAACGAGAGAGCAACGGCAGCGGCCGCTAGCGTGCCAAGGGCGATGAGTAGGTGCGGGAGCATGGGAAATGATGAATTACTAATTACTAATGACTAATTACTAATGACTGATTACTAATGACTGATTACAAACCGGGGTTACGCAGGCGGGAACCGGAGCGGCGGCAGGAATGCCGCCGCTCCGGCTTCGCGTTACTTCATTCTCCCCGATGCCTGTGGCGTTTTCCTCAATGGCCGCGGGGTTTTCCTCAATGACTGTGGAAAATTCCGCCATGTCCGTGGAGTTTTCCCCGGGAGCCGTAGCGTTTTTCTCGTGGTTCGTGGAATTTTCCGCAATGGCGGTGGAAAATCCTTTCGTGCTCGTGGAGTTTTCCCCGATGGCCGTGGGGTTTTGTGCAATGATCCTGGTGTCTTTCCCCGGTGGCTGTGGAAGTGTTTCCCGGTGGCTGCGGAAATCGCCCCGATGACGGTGGAATGTTGCTCCGGTTCGTCCGGCTGACGCGGGCGTCGCAAGCGACGCTCCTACAGTCGATCCGCGTAACTTCAGGTCGTAATCGGGTTCTTCACGCATAGCGATAGGTACGGGGGCCGAGGCCGGCGCCGAGGCGGCGGGCAATGTGGACATACGGGACGCCCACAATGGCGAGGGCGACGAGCCAGCGGACCGCAAGGAAGAGGGGGCCGGTCCAGCCTGGCGTGAGCAGCCAGAAGGCGGCGGCGGCGAGGTTGATCAGCGCGAGCGGTATCAGAAATTTCCACGCGAATTTCATGAGCTGGTCGATTCGCAGGCGCAGGAGCGTGGCCCTCACCCAGATGAAGAGAAACAGGACGGCGACGAGTTTCGCCCCAAACCAGACATAGCCGGGGATAAATTGCAAAAACGCGCAGGGGGCTTGCCAGCCGCCGAGGAAGAGCGTGACGCCGAGGCCGGCAAGGGCGGTGATGCCGAAATACTCGCCCATGAAAAAGAGCGCGTACTTGAAGCCCGAATACTAGGTGAGGTGTCCGGCGATGATCTCGCTCTCGCCTTCCGGAAGGTCGAAGGGGCAGCGGTTGGTTTCGGCGAGGGCGGCGACGAGAAAAATGCCGGCTCCGGCGAGGCCCCAGGGCGTGAGGATGTGCCAGTGGGGAAGGAGGCCGCCGAGGGTCCAGCCGCCCTGCGCGGCGACAATCGCGGGAAGCGAGAGGGCGCCAGCGGCCATGACAACAGGGACGACGGCGAGCAGCAGCGGGAGTTCGAAGCTGATGAGTTGCGCGAGGGCGCGCATGGCGGAGAGGAGCGAGTATTTGTTGTGGCTGGACCAGCCGGCCATGAAGAGGGCGAGTTCGGTGGCGGCGCCGGCGGCGAAGAAGTAGAGGAGGCCGGCGTCGAGATCGAGCGCGGTGAGGTATTTTCCGCAGGGGATGACCGCGAGGCCGAGGAGCGCAAAGAAGACGGCGCAGCAGGGGGCGAGGAAGTGGAGCAGTTTGTCGGCGGTGGACGGAACGAGGTCTTCCTTGGTCAGGGCTTTTATGGCGTCGGCAAAGGGCTGCATGAGGCCGAAGGGGCCGGTGCGGTTGGGGCCGAGGCGGTTCTGGAAACGTCCGAGGAGCTTGCGTTCCGCGACGGTCGTGAAGGCGAAGAGCAGGCCGAAGACGGTGAGGATGGAGATGATCGCGATGAGCGCGATGGCGAACCAGCGCAGGAGGGGGGCGGCGTCGGCGGCGGGAAGGATCGCGTCGAGAAACCGGTCGCGGAGTGTGATGGGAAGGCGTTCAAGCATGGGCGGTGGAGGGTTCAGGGTAGGGGCTTCGCTTGCGAAGCCCGCGAGCGGGTGTGAATCATCCCGAATCGGGATTCGTAGTCGCGAAGCCACTCCGCCGGCGGAGTGGCTCCGGGTGTGAGGTGCTGTGTGAACCGGAACCGCCAGGGGGTGGGCATCCAGGTATGCGGCCAGGCTTCGGCAAGCGGCAAAAGGCCCGCACGCCAGGGGTTGAGAAAAATATAGAGAGCGTAGCGCTCGTGGTCTTCATCGGGATACAGCCGGTGTTCCCAAAAATTCCGCTGCCATTGGTTGGCGGGATTGGTCGCCTGGCGTATCTGGAATTTCCAGCGCGCCACACATTGCCCGATGGTGAGCCGGGGGCCGGAAAGTGAAAACAGGACGTGGAGATGATCGGGCATGCAGGTCGCGATTTCCAGCGTCCAGTCGCTGGCGTCGTGACCTGTCCGGAGGATGCGGAGGGCTGTTCGCGCGCTTTCCGGTGCGGCAAGCCAGGGGGTGCGGTCCTGGGTGACGAATGTGACAAAATAACGGGCGTCCGGTTGCGAGATTCGTCCGCGGCGAAGGTTATCCGTTTGGCGGACGGGATGCCGTGTCTGGGGGGAGGGGGTCATGCGGCGGGGGGAGATGGCGGAGGAGGGGATGAGGTGGGGGGGGCGGATGAGACGGCGGATGAGACGGCGGATGAGGCGATGGCGGCGGGCGCAGGGGCGGGCACGGGCGCGGGCTTCGCGAGCGAAGCCCCTACTTGGGCGACACGGGCTTTGGCGGCGGCGCGTTCTTCGGCCTTGCGTCTGGCTTCGGCTAACGCGGCATCGACGGCGGCGGCTTCGACGGGGCGGATCCGGTTGTAGTACGCGTTGGATTTGGCGAGCTGGTCGCGGTGAACGAGGAGTCCTTCGTAACGGTTGTCCGCCGTGATCTCGTAGTGGTGATCCATTTTTATCGAGTCGAAGGGACACGACTCGGCGCAAAGTCCGCAGCCCATGCAAACGGAAAAATCAATGTCGAAAATCGCCGGCTTCTTGAGGGCTTTGCCTTTCCCGTCGCGCTCGGGGACGATGTAAATGCACTGCGGGGGACATTCCTTCTCGCAAATCTTGCAGGCGACGCAGCGGAGTCCGTCCACCGGGGTTTTCCCCTCGGTCTCGTCGAAAACGAGAAAGGGAAAGCTGCGAAAGTTTTCCGGAATCGCGATGCGCTGTTCGGGATACTGAACGGTGGTGAGGCGGCGCGGGTCGTGATAGCTGCCAATGAGGTTTTTGGCGGTGACGACGAGTCCTTTGATGATGCCGGTGCCGAACATGGTGTGAGTTGAGTGGTGAAAATCAGGATGCGGGAGGAAGCGGGAGGTGCGGGAGGAAGAGGAGGTGCGGGAGGTGCGGTTCTGATGTTACGCAGGCGGGAGCCCGCGAAGACCTTGGAGCATCGCCATTACGTCCCGCTGGCGCGGGCGTCGCAAGCGACTCCCCTACCTCCGGAATGCGTACCATCAGTAATTTAATTGGAATAAATCCCTGATCATTCATGGTCTTCTTTGTTTTCCCTTCGTTCTCTTCGTTTCCTTCTGTTCAAAAATGAATTTTCAGAACCTCCCATAGGTGTTGCGGTGGCTGGGGCGGCGGTGGCAGGGGCGTTGGCGGTGGCTTGTTCTTTTCGTAACCAGGGCGTGTGCGTGATGCCGATCAACAATCCTTCCGGGCTGAGGAAGCGGGTGACGGTCTGGCCCTAGGGTTCGGTGCGGTTTTCTACGAGCAGGCGGTAGCCTTGTTTCTTGAGTTGTTCAGTGGCGACCGTCATGTCGGCGACGTCAAATTCGAGCCAGGCTTGCGGGATGGGGATGTCGTCGGGCCAGTGCGGCGTACCGAAGCAGGACCGGGCTGCTTCATGAAGCGGCCAAAGGGAAAAGTATTTCGCACCCGGCAGGGTGTTGTTTCCGGTAAAATAATGGCCGGGGTGTCCTTCCATCGGCTGGAGGGGCAGCTTCAGCGTGTCGAGGTAGAGGGATTTGCTTTCCGGCCCGGCTTGGGGGATGGGGCCGAAACCTGCGACAAAGAGCACTTCGATGTCGGACGTTTTCATGACGGGTGTTTTGAGGTTATCGGTCCACTTCGCCGAGGACGATGTCCACGCTGCCGAGGGTGATGACGGCGTCGGCAAGCGTGCCGCCGATGCACATGTCTTCGAGCACGGTGAGGTTGATGAGCGAGGGCGGCCGGATGCGGTAGCGGTACGGTTGCGGCGTGCCGTCGCTGACGAGGTGGAATCCGAGTTCGCCTTTGGGACCTTCGATGCGGGCGTAGGCTTCGCCGGCCTTGGGGCGGAGGCCGCGGGATTTGGCCTTCGGGTCGGTGACGGGTCCGGCGGGGATGTCGCGCAGGGCTTTTTGTAGTATTTTTACGGATTCACGCATTTCGAGCATGCGCATCATGTAGCGGTCGTAGGTGTCGCCGTGGGCGCCGAGGGGGACGCGGAAATCGAAGCGGTCGTAAATGGAATATGTATCCACTTTTCGGATATCATAGGGGACGCCGCTGGCGCGGAGCATGGGGCCGGTGATGCCGGCGTTGATGGCGAGCGCGGCGGGGAGAATGCCGGCGCCTTGCGTGCGGGCGAGGAGGATTTCGTTGGTGGTGAGGAGGGCGTCCTGTTCGTCGAGGTAGCGGGCGAAGTCGTTTTCGAGGTAGGTTTTGAGTTTGGCGAGCCAGGCGTCGGAGAGGTCAACGCGGACGCCACCAAAGCGCATGTAGTTGCACATCATGCGGGAGCCGGTGAGCTCTTCGATGAGGTCGAGCATGCGTTCGCGTTCGCGCAGCGAGTAGAGGAGCGGGGTGAAGGAGGTGCCGAGGTCGTTGAGGAGGAAGCCGACGAGGCAGGCGTGGTTGATGAGGCGGGCGAGTTCGCCGACGATGACGCGGACGTATTCGCCGCGTTCGGGGATGGTGAGGCCGGCGAGTTTTTCGACGGCATGGACGTAGGCCCAGTTGTTGGTGAGCGAGGAGAGGTAGTCGAGGCGGTCGGTGTAGGGGATGCTGGCGAGGTAGGTGGTGTTCTCGGCGAGTTTTTCGTGGTTGCGGTGGAGGTATCCGAAAACGGGTTTGAGTTTGACGACAATTTCGCCGTCGAGCGTGGCCATCATCCGGAAGACGCCGTGCGTCGAGGGGTGGTGCGGCCCCATCGAGATTTCGAGGAGATCGCCGTGGTAATGGTCGTGGACGGGACGGACGGCGGGCGGGACCGGGGCGGCGGTAGCAGCGGCGGCGGCGGAAAGATCGGAAAACGCTGAACACTGAACGCTGAACACTGAACGTTGCCCGGGGCGACGCTGCGCGTCGTCGGGCGGCGGGATGAGTGGCGCTGGCAAGGGTTGCGATGGTTCGGACATTGGGTGTTCGGTATTCAATGTTCAGCGTTCGGTGTTTTCTGCATTCACCGGTGTCGCGGGATAATGGGCCTTGGCCCGGACGAGCACTTCATCGTGCGGTGTGGGTTCCCATTCGTAGTCGTCGGGGGAGGTGTAGTCTTTGCGCATGGGGTGGTCTTTGTACTCGTCCCACATGAGGAGGCGGCGGAGGTCGGGGTGGCCTTCGAAGATGATGCCGTAGAGATCAAAAATTTCGCGTTCCTGGAGTTCGCAGGAGCGCCAGACGGGCGTCAGCGAGGGGAGGGTGACGGCGTCGGTACGGTTGGCGGTGCGCAGGCGGAGGATGACGGGGGCTGCGGTTTTTTTCTCGATCGAATAGAGATGGTAAACGGCTTCGAGGTAGCCGAGATCGGACGGAGGCGGGGGGGCGGGGGGGGGGACGTTCGTGGCGGCAGGT
>JAISAX010000438.1 GCA_031266495.1 Opitutaceae bacterium | reverse complement strand
CCGCCGCTCGCTCCTGCCTGCCTCTCCAGTCTCCCCGCCGTCAAATCCCGGACGGGGGGTGGCCGTTTGTTTTCTTGAAGACGCGGGAAAAGTGGAAGGGGTTGGCGAATCCCAGGCGGTTGGCGGTTTCCTTGACGCTGAGCCGGTCGTCGCGCAGGAGCGCGCAGGCGCGGCGGACGAGTTCGCGGTGGACGTACTTGCCGGGGGAGAGTCCCAGACCGTCCTTGAACAGGGCGTTGATGCGTTGCGGCGTCATGCGGAAGCGCCGCGCCAGGTCGCGCCGCGTGGGATGTTCGGCCAGGTGGGTTTCGAGGAAGTCGAGCATGGCCGACAGGCGCTGGTCGGGGGGGGGGCGCGGCGGTTCCAGCAAATACAGCCAGATGAGATGCACCACGCCCGCCAGCAGGCTGTCGGAACCGAGGCCGTTGGAGCGGCGCAGGTGATCGGCGCGGCGAAACAGTTCGCCCATCGCGTGTTCCGCCATCCAGTGCGTGAGGCGCGGCGGGCGCGTCCCGCCCTCGCCGGGCGGCGGGGCGTAATGGATACAACTGAAAAACGCCTGCCTGGCCGGGGACAGCACCCGGTAGGTGTGCAGTTCGCCGGGGTAAATGACAAGGATGTCGCCCGTGCGCTGGATAACCCGTTCGCCGGTCTCGTGGCAGACAAGCTCGAAGTCGCCGCGAACGGACAGGATGAGTTCGAATTCCCCCAGCCTCCGTTCCGGCCAGCAGTTCGCGCCTCCCTCCGGCAGGCATGTGTAATTGACGTGCATGACACGCGCGTTGCGTTTCCCGGTGTGCGGCCGCTGTTTCATGTTACGATCGGATATTCAATAGTGACCGCCGGTCATTTCACAACAGGGAAAATTCCGGTATGATCGGGCGCGTATGAAAACGACCCGATCCGTGACCACGATCGAACCGATCGAACAAAAAATCATCGACACCCAGGCCGGCCCGAAAGCCATCACACCCATCCTGCCGCCCTGGCCTGGCACGATGAGCGCGCGCGAGCGTTTCCGCCGCCAGATGCACTTCCAGTCCGCCGACCGTTCCTTCAACATGGAGTTCGGGTATTGGGAGGAAAATTACACGCAGTGGCCGATGTTGCGCGACAACGGCATCGCCACCGAGGCCGAGGCCAACCTGTTTTTCAATTTCGACCCGATTCACTCCATCGGCGCCGACGCCGATTTGCTGCCGCGTTTCGAGGAGCGCGTCGTCGAACAGCGCGGCGACACCAACATCCTGATCAACGGCGACGGCCTGCTCGCCGAAGTCTCCGCCAAAGGCCACGGCAGCAGCATCCCGCACTACATCAAGTCGAGCATCGTCACGCCCGACGACTGGAAGCGTTGCAAGGAAGAGCGCTTGCGCCTCGACGACCCCGCCCGCATCCCCGACATCGACGCGCTCCGGAAAAAACACCCCGCCGACCGCGATTATCCGCTCGGCATCTGGTGCGGCTCCATGATCGGGCGCGTCCGCGACCTGCTCACGTTCGAGGGGCTGGCCTACGCCATTTACGATTACCCCGAGATGGTCGAGGACATGATCGAGACGCGCTGCCAGCTCGTCGAACTCGCCCTCGACCGCCTCCTCCCGCACTTCGATTTTGAATACGCGGCGGGCTGGGAAGACATCTGCTTCAAGACGGGGCCGCTCGTGCCCGTCGGTTTTTTTCGCGATGTAGTTGTGCCCCGTTACAAGCGCATCAACCAGAAACTCAAGGCGCGCGGCATTGATGTCTGGTACACGGATTGCGACGGCGACGTGCGCATGTTGCTGCCCCTCTTTCTGGAATCGGGCATCAACTGCCTGTTCCCGTTCGAGGTGATGGGCTGCGCGCATCCGGGCGAATTACTCGACAAATATCCGGGCCAACTGCGCATCATGGGCGGCGTTGACAAGGTCCAGCTCATCAGCGGCCGCGAGGCCATCCGGCGCTATCTGGATACGCTCGCGCCCTATGTGGAGCGCGGCGGTTACATCCCGTTTTGCGACCACCGTTGCCCGCCCGACGTCACCCCGGAAAACTACCTGTATTACCTGGACCTGAAACAAAAAATGTTTGGCGCGCCGGGCAGCGTCCGCGGCCTGCGTTCGTAACATCCGTTCGCAAGCCGCCGCGCCACCGCCGCCTGTCGTCCCCGCCGCCTCCCCCCCCCCCCCCCGCACGAAATTCCCAAATTAAAGCACCGGAATACAAGCGGGGAGCGCGGCGATTCGGCTAGGATACAAACCGTCAATTGTCCAGGCGACCCTGAACACATCCATCCATCCACCCGTCAACCGCGACACCGCAACCCTTCTCACCCGGAAGAAAAATCCCATGCATCCACTGCTCGAACAACTCACCAACGCCGTCATCATCGGACGCAGCAAAGACGCCAGAGCGCTCGCCCAGCAAGCCGTTGACGCCAACATCCCGCTCCAGGACATCGTGGACAACTCCCTTGTCCATGCGATGGGCACGGTTGGCGAACGCTTCAAACGCAACGAAATTTTCGTTCCCGAAATGCTCGTTGCCGCCCGCGCCATGAAGGAGGCGATGACCGTCCTCGAACCCCTCCTGGCCAAGGCCGGCATCACGCCCAAGTACACCGCCATCATCGGCACCGTGCAAGGCGACCTCCACGACATCGGCAAAAACCTCGTCGCCATGATGTGGAAAGGCGCGAACATCAAGGTCGTCGATCTCGGCGTCAACGTGGAGCCGCAAAAATTCATCACGGCCGCGCGCGAAAACGACGCCGACATCATTGGCCTCTCCGCGCTGCTCACGACGACCATGCCCGCGATGAAAAACACTGTCGCTCTCATCCGCGCCGCCAATCTCCCGAAAGGCAAAATCATGGTCGGCGGCGCCCCCATCACCCAGCAATTCGCCGACGAAATCGGCGCCGACGCCTACACCGCCGACGCCGGCTCCGCCGCCGAAAAAGCCCACGAACTGCTCTCCGCCGCCTGAGGGGATTTTCGATTTTCGATTATCCGCTGAAGTTACGCGGATCGAAGTGGCACGGGCTTCCAGCCCGTGGACGGCGCGCAGCGCCGCCTCTCTGCTCACCTTCGTGTCATTCACTGTAAACAACTGTAATTCTCTCAAACAAATGATCTTGCCTGGAGGCAAAGGGCGACGCTGCGCGTCGTCCACGGGCTGG
>JAISAX010000431.1 GCA_031266495.1 Opitutaceae bacterium | reverse complement strand
CCCCCCCCCGCTGACGCGGGGGGAATCAAGAATTAAAAATTAAGAATTAAGAATGAAGGAACCGAACCCATACCTGCGAACCACTCACAACCCGCGCAACTCCACCCGACGGCGAAGCGTGCCCTCCGTAGCCCGCAGGACGAAGGAGGACCACCCATTCCCTCCTTCGCCCTGCGGGCTACGAAGGGCACGCTTCATTCTTAATTTTTAATTCTTAATTCTTAATTTTTCTCCCCCTCCCGCCAACATCCCTGCCCGCACCTTTTTCGCCCATGCCATCGACCCGACGCCCTCCCTGTATCAGGAATCTCGTTATCCGGAGCTTCCTTCCCGCGCTCTTCCTGAGCCTTCCCGTCCCTGCTGCCAGCCTGCGGGCCGCGACGGATAACAACAACACCGCCGCCACGCTCCCGCTGCCCAACCCCGGCTTTGAATCCGGCCTCGATGGCTGGATCGTTCAGGAAAACCCCTCGCCCATGAGCGCAGCCCTCCCCGAAGCCGCCCGCACCGGGAAGCTCGGCCTGCGCGTGACCGACAACTCCGAAACCGCCGGCTCCTCCGTCGCCACGCCCCGCCTCCCCGTCGAACCCGGACGCGCGTACCGCCTCACGATCCACGCCCGCCTCCTCTCCGGCGACGGCGTCGGCGTGTATTTGCGATTTCACGACGCGAAAGGAAAACACCTCAACCCCTGGCCCAAGGCCAGCGACAGCGTCGCCATCCGGAGCCGCGCCTGGCGCGCCGTCACCGTGACCGCCGCCCCGCCGTCCGACGCCGTCTCGCTGGACGCGTGGATACACACCTACGACGGCTCGAAAGTCACAGCCGATTTCGACGACCTTTCCATCGAGCCGTTCATTCCCCGCATCGAGCCACCGTGGCCCTCCGCCTACAAGATCACCCCGTCCGCCGCCCCCGCCACTCCCGCCACTCCCGCCACTCCCGCCAGCGCCGCCCGGCTCACCGCCGCCGACGTGGCCGGACCCGACGGCCTTGTGTATCCAAACTGGAAGCACGTCGGCATCCCCGAAGGCGTTCCCGATCCCGCCCGCCTGCCCGTGGCCGTCGGCCCGGAAACCTTCGCCAACCTCGCCGGGCGCGACATCGCCCCGCTTCTCAACGACACCGTGCGACGCGCCGCCGCGCAAGGCGGCGGGATCGTCGCCGTGCCCCCCGGCACGTTTTTGCTCGAAAGCCCCGTCATCATCCGCGACTCCGGCGTCGTCATTCGCGGAGCCGGCCGCGACCGCACCCGGTTCATTTACCAGGAACACATCCCCTTCGGCACACTCCGGCTCCATTGCTGGAACCCGAACGGCAAAACCGGCCCCGACAGCTTTTGGGAAATCCAGGCCAACCCGAAAAACCTGACCCTGCTCCGCATCACCGCCGGCGATGTCGTGCTGGCGGAGCACATCCGCAAGGACCACTGGGGAAACCGCTTCTGCGCCCGCCTGCGCGGCTCCGCCATCCTCGGGAAACTGGGTCCAGGCCGGCACCGGATCGAGGCCGAGGCCGGTTACTCCACCGGCGAGACCTTTCGCCAGAACTTCGAAATCGAGGTCGCCGCCACGCCGCAACCCGGCGACACCTGGGCCGACCAGCACGGAGCCTTCATCATCGCCGGAGCCGGACTGCAAGGCTCGCCCCTGCCGCTGGTCGCCTCCGCCCCGCGCGGTGACAACCGCCTGCGCCTCGCCCCCGGCCACGGCCTGAAACCCGGCGACCGCATCATGATCGAGGCGCCCGCCACCGAACGCTGGAACAAACTCACCGGCAACGTCACCCCCTGGGGCACGTATCGGACCAACCATTACCAGATTACCGCCGTGAACGACGAACCGGCGCCAGCCGCCCGTCCCGCCGCCACCGCCGCCGCCTCCGTGCTGACCATCGACGCCCCGCTGCGCCTGGAGTTCCCCGTCGAGGACGGTTCGTATGTGCAGCGCATCGGCACCGTGGAACGCTCCGGGTTCGAAGGTTTCACGGTCGAACAAAAAGTGTTTACGACAACACTCGTCGGCCCGCGCATCCGGCACACGCTCTGGTATCCGATGGAAGATCTGTGGGCCGACGGCATCACCCTTGCCTACGGCTGGCGCTGCCGGGTGCGCGACGTGCGCATCATCAACTCCGGACGCAATCCGCTTTACCTGACCCGCTCGCGCCAGTGCGAAGTGCGCGACATCGAGGCCGACGGCGCCATCTTCAAGGGCGGCGGCGGCACCGGCTACGTCGGCTTCGAACGCTCCTTCGACTGCCTGATGGACGGCGCGCTCACCCGCGGCATGCGCCACGCGCCCGACCTCCAGTGGGGCGCCGCCGGCAACGTCGTCCGCAACAGCCGCTTCATCGGCAGCGACGCCCAGTGGCACGCCGGCTGGACCAACGAAAATCTTTACGAAAACAACCTCATCACCCAAACCCTCGCCGACCGCGCCAACGGCGCCTACGGCCACGCCTTCTTCGCCTCCGGTCCCGCCAGCGCCTCGCATGGCCCGCAAGGACCGCGCAACGTCGTTTACAACAACGACGTCACCGCGCCCCTCGACGGCGTGCACATGGTCGGCGGCAACGAAGCCTGGCTGATCCTCCACAACCGCTTCCGCCTCGGCCAGGGTTATGCTGTTTACGGACGGGAAAAAAGTTTCGACCACACGATTCGCGGCAACGTCTTCATCATGGAAAAACCGGCCCCCGTCGCCATCTTCTTCGGCTCGGCGGACTGCACCGGCATCGACATCGTTGACAACCGCTTTCACGGCCCCGTGAAAACCGTCGCCGGCTTCGCGGGCGGGTTGGGACGCTTCTCATCGGTATCCAATAATACAGTGCACCCGTATCCTGTTTCCACCGACGGCGGCGCCGGCCCGCTGCCCGCCCGACCGCAACCGGCGGGGCCCTAGATCTTCGTGTGGCAACGGTCCCGGCGCTGACGCGCCTCCTCCCCCCCCCCCCCCCATTCCATCCCTGTCTCCATCAACCACACCACATGAACACAACCATGAAAAACCGAACCCTCCACACCATCACCGGGACCGCGCTCGCGGTCCTCGTTTCCGCCACCGCGCTTCCCGCGGCGACGTTTCTGCACGAGTTCACCTTCAACGACCCGGCCAACGGCGCCTCGACCACCTCCAGCGGCACGCTGGGCGGCTCGGCCCTGATGACCAACTACGTCGAGACGGGCAGCAGCACCCGTGTCTCCGCCGACCTCCACAGCACCGATGGCCTCGGAGTTTCCGGCAAGGTCGGCGACTACGCCTTCGACAACACCGCAGCCACCCGCATGGGCGGCGGCGGCGCCATCAACGGCACCAACGCCGGCTACGGAGGCTCGGCGATCCTGGCCAACGGAAGCGCCTCACTCAACGGCATGAACTCGTTCACGATTTCCGGCTGGTACAACACCGCCAGCACCACCGCGCCCGGCAACTACGCCCGCCTCATCGAACTCGGCTCCGCCGGCGGCGGCGTCTGGTTCCAGACCGGGGCCGGCCTGCAACTCTCGATGTCGATCGGCGGTGCAACGGGAGCCAAGCTGGCCAGCCTCGACACCCGTCTTTTCCAGACCAATACATGGACGTTTTTCGCCTTCACCTATGATGGCGACACCGGACTGCTCTCGCTGTACGCGGGGACAAAAACGTCCGGGCAGCTCGAACTGATCACCAGTGACACACTCGCCAACAAGGGCATCGTCAGCACGGCGACCAACCAGGGCCTGGCCATCGGCAACAGCGTGGGCAACGACCAGCAGCGTCCGTTCCAGGGCCTGCTCGACAACTTCCGTATCCGGGGTGAAACGACCGGCTCCGGCGGCGCCCTGACGCAACAACAACTCCAGCAGATCATGACCACGGACATCACCGGCCCGACCATCCCGGAGCCATCCGCGACGGCGCTGGTATTCGGCGCGGTTTTGCCGGTCGCCGCCGCCGCCTGCGTCCTCCGGTCCCGCCGGAAACTGTAACCAGGGGAACTTCCGGAACTGGTGTTACGCGCAGGATGCCATTTGTGCCGAAGTAGGGGCTTCGCGTGCGGAGCCCGCGAGGATCTTTCGCAACGGGAGATACGCCCAGTCTCGCCGCCAGGCGCGGGGGGGGCCACCCTCACCCCCACCCTCGACACCGCGTAACACCAGTTGAATTTCAGGCACACCAAAAACGGGCTGG
>JAISAX010000367.1 GCA_031266495.1 Opitutaceae bacterium | reverse complement strand
GGGCTGCGGGCTGCGGGCTGCGGGCTGCGGGCTGCGGGCTGCGGGCTGCGGGCTGCGGGCTGCGGGCTGCGGGCTGCGGGCTGCGGGCTGCGGGCTGCGGGCTGCGGGCTGCGGATATTATCCGGACCCCAACTACCGCGTTGTCAAGCACTTTTACAACTTTTTTCGCGCACGATTCCCCCGTTTTGAGCGGTGCTGATCGGGCGTGGCAGTCGGTCGTCATGTGGCGCGGTGTCTCGTGGTGCTTGAGTAAAAACACGTACCCTACCCGTTTTCCGCACAGCGCGGTAGTCAGGTAAAACCCTGATTTTTGCCCTTTTTTTCGGATGAACCGGCGGCGGCGTCCAGAAAAATTTGCCGGGAGAGGCGGCTCCCGGGATATAATCCGGTGCAAGCGAGGTTTTGTCGGTCAGCCCGTGGGCCTTTGCGGCGACGGTGAATCTCCGCGAATAAAAATGCGACGGACGCAACAGCGGCGACGGGAGTTGCCGGGAGCGGTTAGGATCGAGGCGGAGGACAGCCCTCGCCTTTCCTCGTGTCAGGCGAGGGCGGGTGCCGCGGCCTGCGCCGGACGCGTGATCGTCCAGAGTTGTCGCGCCTTGCGGATCGTGGCGGCGAGGACATCGGGGGTGAGCGCCTGTTTCGGGTCGTCGCCGATGCCGCGCGAGGGTTGCGCGTGTGACTCGATGCAGAGGCCGTCGGCTCCGTACGCGATGGCCGCGAGCGCAGCGGCGGGAACCCAGGCGGCCTTGCCGACGGAGTGCGAGGGATCGACGACCACCGGCGCCCAGGTTTTTCCCTTCAGCAGCGGCGTGATGCTTTCGTCGGGATGGTTGCGGTAGCCGTCGAGCGCGGGCGCCGTGCCGCGGGGGCAGAGCAGGATGTTGGGATTGCCGAAACTGGCAATGTACTCGGCGGCGGAGATGAATTCGTTGACCGGGCCCATGTGGATGCCGCGCTTGAGGAGCACCACCGTGGACGGGCGGGAGGCGATGGCGCGGCCGATGGCGCGCAGGAGCGAGTAGTTGAGGGCATTGCGCGCGCCGACCTGCAGGACGTGGACGCCGGCGTCGAGGGCGAGCGCGAGCTGTTGTTCGTCCATGACTTCGGCATCGACCGGCAGGCCGGTGGCGCGGTGGCCTTCCATGAGGATGTCGAGCGACTTCACGTCGCCCTGGAAGGAATAGGGGTTGGTACGGGGCTTCCAGACGCCGCCGCGCAGGACATTGGCTCCGGCTGCCTTGACCGCGTGGGCGGTTTCGAGAAAGAGGCCGGGATTGGCGGGGTCGATGGTGCAGGGGCCGCCGATGACGAACAGTTCCTCTCCCAGCGTCACCCCGCCGATCGTGATGTGGTGCGCGCAGAGCGGGGATTTCCGGTCCATGAGCTTGTGCGGAGACTGGATGCGGTCCACGCGCTCCACGAAATCGAGACCTTCGAGGCGGTTGATCATCACCTCGCTGCGCTCGTCGCCGACAATCGCATAGATGCTGCGCACCTCGCCGTTGATCGGCTGGATCGAGCAGCCGAACTCGCCGACGATCGCGGTGGTCTCGGCAAGTTGCTCAGGAGAGAGGCGGGAGGGTTTGGGCAGGATCATAAACGGCAAACCATGAACAGGACGTCACGCGTTTGCAGCCCTAAACTGGAGGCATCCGGCGATACCGGACGGGGTTCCGGAGGGGAGCGGCGGGAAACGGCGGGCGTCGGCAGTTTTGTTATTGCACAACAGTTGCCGTTTGGCAGCTTGGCCTGCTTTGGAAAACGTCTGCGCCTTGTAACGGCTCAGATTCCAGTTCCTGCAAACATATGAAAAAATACATCGTCGAGTTTATCGGTACCTTCTTCCTGGTTTTCACGGTCGGCATGGCCGTCAAGACCGGACAGCCTCTCGCGCCGCTCGCTATCGGAGCATCGCTGATGGTCATGATCTACGCGGGCGGCCATATTTCCGGCGGCCACTTCAACCCGGCGGTGACGCTGGGCGTGTTTCTCCGGGGCAAGTGTCCGGCGAAGGACGTAGTGCCGTACTGGATATTCCAGTTGGCGGCCGGCGTGGTCGCCGCGCTCGCCGTGTGCTGGCTGGTCGGCGCGCCGGTGCCAAAGGCAGCGGCAGCAGCGGTGGTCGAGGTGGCCGCTCCGGCGAGCGTGGCGAAGGCGTTGCTCGCGGAGTTCCTGTTCACCTTTGCCCTCGTCTGGGTGGTGCTCAACTCGGCCACGGCCAAGGGCACGGAAGGCAATTCCTTCTACGGCCTCGCCATCGGCTTCACCGTGGTGGTCGGCGCGGTGGCGGTCGGCGGCATCTCGGGCGGCGCGTTCAACCCGGCGGTCGGGCTGGGCGTGTACGTCATGAAGCTGGCGTCGCTCACCCACCTGTGGGTTTACCTCGGCGCGGATCTCGCCGGCGGCGCGGTCGCGGCTCTGGCGTTCAAGGCGCTCGCCCGCGAGTAAAAGGCGCGATTTTTCCCCCGCAACGTCTGGCAAGGGCGGACCTCCCGCAAAGAGGTCCGCTTTTTTGTGTCCTGGCGGAGAAGGGGAGGGGAGGAGGGCGGCCGCGCCCGGCTACCCCTTGTGCGGCGGGTCTCACTGCGCAGATCTTGTCATGCCGGGGAACCGCTCCCCGGCGGAGCGGGGGCAGACTTTTAAGATGTCTTAATAACTGCAGGAAACACAATCCCCAGGGGTTGACGGAGCCGAGAAACACAACAGATTGGGCTTTTCCCCGTTATCGCACGACGGCGGCACTACCAGCGGCCACCGCCATTTTCCCTCTCCGATTCCTCCTTTTCCCACATCATCGTTCAATGTCTGTGCCATCCGATCTTCCGCATCTGCATCTGCATCCGCTTCCGCTTCCCGTTTCCCATCCGGTCAACGGTCTTCAGGACTACATCGCGATTTCGCGTTATGCCCGCTATTCGCCCGAGAAGGCGCGGCGCGAAACTTGGAGCGAGGCTGTCCGCCGTGTGCGCGACATGCACCTCGGGCGTTACGCCGATGTTTCCCTTGCGGATGCCGCGCTCGAAGCCTTGTCCGCCGGAGAAATCACCCGGGAGGATCTGATGCGCGTCGGCTCGCTGGAAGGCTTGCATGCATCGGTGATCGCAGCGTTCGACGCCGTCGAACGCCGCGAGACGCTGCCCTCGATGCGTTCCCTCCAGTTTGGCGGCGAGGCCATCCTCACCAAGCACGCCCGTGTCTATAACTGCGCCTTTACCTATGTTGATCGACTGGAGGTGTTTCGCGAAGCCTTTTATCTGCTGTTGTGCGGCTGCGGCGTGGGCTTCTCGGTGCAAAAACACCATGTCGAAAAACTTCCGCCGCTCGCGACAGTCCGCTTCGACGCGCGCAGCACGATCCATACGATCGAGGACACCATCGAGGGGTGGGGCGACGCCATCCATGCCCTCATGCTCGCGGCCGTCGAGGGCCGCCTCGTGGAGTTCGATTATTCGCTCATTCGCCCCGCCGGCGCCCCGCTGCGCACCTCCGGCGGCAAGGCGCCCGGTCCCGAACCGCTCTATCGCAGCCTCGTCCATATCAAGCGCATCCTGCATGCCGCCGAAGGTCGCAAGCTGAAGACCATCGAGGCCTACGACATCCTCATGTGGGCCGCCAAGGCCGTGCTCTCGGGCGGCGTCCGGCGCTCGGCCACGATCTGCCTCTTCTCCGCCGACGACGAGGACATGATCAACGCCAAGACAGGCAACTGGTTTGAGGAAAACTCGCAGCGCACCGCCTCGAACAACTCCGCGGTCATCGTCCGTTCGCGCGCCACCCGCGCGCAGTTCGACAAGCTGTTCGAGGCGCAAAAACAGTTCGGCGAACCCGGTTTCTACTTCGTCGAGGACGAGGAATACGGGGCCAATCCGTGCGTCGAGATCGGGCTTCATCCGCGGGTCACGCTCGACGCCGACGCCATCGGGCGACTGCGCGCATACGGTTACCAGGGAGAACTCCGGGAAGGCGACGCGCTCACCGGTGTGCAATTCTGCAACCTCACCACGATCTCGTCGGCCGCCATCGATTCCGCCGCCGGCTTCTACCGGCTCTGCGCGCATGCCGCCCTCATCGGCACACTCCAGGCCGGTTACAGCGAGATCGGTTACCTGTCGCCGGTGTCGCGGCTCATCACCGAGCGGGAAGCGCTGCTGGGCGTATCCATTTGCGGAATACTGGATCGCCCCGAAGTGCTGCTCGACCGCGAGGCGCTGGCGACCGGCGCCGCGACCGTCAAGGCGATGAACGCCATCGTGGCCCGCGCCATCGGCATCCGCCCGGCCGCGCGCACCACCTGCGTCAAGCCCGAGGGCACGGCCAGTCTTCTCCTCGGGACCTCCAGCGGACTCCACCCCCACCACGCGCAACGTTATTTCCGCCGGGTGCAGGCCAACGTCCACGACCCCGTCTTTCGTCACTTCAGGAAATTCAACCCCCACATGGTCGAACCCAGCGTGTACGACCCCAACGGCCGCACCGAAGTCATCACCTTCCCGGTGGAAGGCCCGGCCTTCGGCGTTTATCGCGAGGACGTTTCCGCGCTCAAGCACCTCGAGTACATCCACCTCGTGCAGAAAGCCTGGGTGCAGGCGGGTCGGCGGCACGAACGCTATTCGCCGGGCCTTCACCACAACGTCTCCTGCACCGTCACGGTGGCGCCGCACGACTGGAAGCCGGCGGCCGATTTTATCTGGGAACACCGCCACGATTTCACGGGCATCGCCCTCCTGCAGGACAGCGGGGACAAACTTTACGCCCAGGCGCCCCGCGAAGCCGTCACGCCGGCCGACGTGGAGCGCTGGAACGCCCTCGTGCACGAGCCGGTGGATTACACCACGCTGATGGAGTCGGAGGACGTCACGGAGCTGAAGGCCGTCGTCGCCTGCGCCGGCGGAGCCTGCGAACTCGTCTGATCGATCCGCCGGCTCCTTCC
>JAISAX010000321.1 GCA_031266495.1 Opitutaceae bacterium | reverse complement strand
GGTTTGGAAAAACAGAAAACCGGACAGCATGAAAGGGTGCAGGGCCGGGGGGGGCCTTGCCCCCCCCCCCCCCCCCCCCCCCCCCCGGAGGGGTTATTTTTGTCCGGCGTCACCGTTCTTCCGATACAAGCGCGGTGACGCTCCGCTCAATCGTTTGAAAAAACGGGAAAAACGGAACGCATCCTCAAACCCCAACTCGCCGGCGATTTCCGCGACATTGAGCGGCGTCTCCAACAACAGGCGTCTGGCGGTCTCGAAGCGGTGCTGGTCGATAAATGTTTTTGCCGGCAACCCCAGGTGGCTCCGGAATACGCGGTTCAGCCAGGGCGTCGAGCACCGCAGTGCCCTTGCCAGTTCTTCCACCTTCACCGCCCGGCCTGCTGCGGTGCGTTCCTCCACATGCCGTCGCGCCTTCCGGATCAAATCGCTCTCCGCCCCCGTCGGGAATGTCTGGCCGAAGTGCATCGCGAGTGCGGCCGCAATCAGGTGCTCAATGAGTATCCGGGCATCGTGCGAGGTCTCTCCCCACAACCGGACCGCCCCCAGCAGCGCCGCGTGCAACTGCGCTCCCGCCGCTCCCGCCGCTCCCGCCGCTCCCCTGCCCAGGCGGCCCGCTGGGTATCGCCCGATCAGTTCCGGCACCGAAAACTTCAGCGTCCAGCCTTGCTTGCCGTGCGGATGGTGAAATTGGTGGAATGTCTGCGGCGGGACAAAAATGATGTCTCCTTTCCGGGGATACAGTCTTGTTTTCCCGATACGCAGGGAGAAACCGCCCTTCTCGACCAGTTCCATCTGCCAGTAGGGGTGCACGTGTCCGGTATGTTTCCATCCCGTGTCAATGGGGCCCTCGATTCGCACCAGCTCGACCGTCAGAGGGGTGAGTACCCGTCTCCGGTTCATCTCGTCGAGGTGCTGGTTCCATGCGTCATTGGCTCGATAGGTCATGCTGTTTGCGGTTTCGGTTTTGCCATGTATTTCATCTTCCCGGCCATTCCACAAGTCCGCGGCAAGGTGGTATCCTGGCGGTCCGTTTCAAATACGACTACACCGATGTTCTCCCGTCTTCCGGCTCCCGGACTTTTCCCGACCCTTGTCATCATCATGCTTGCCATCATCGACCCTGTTCACTCGCAAGACTCGCAAGAAGATCTTTCCGTCTTTTCTTACTGGAACGACTACAGTGAACAGACGGATTTTCTTTACCGGCAGCTCAGCCGCCGGGCCTACGCACGGCTCGAACAGCGCAAGGCTTCCCTCGCCCGGCTGGAAACCCTTGACGACTGGCAACGGCGTCAGTCGCGGATCCGCGACGCCCTGCGCAGCACTCTTGGCGAGTTTCCTTCCGCCAGGCCTCCGCTGAATCCCGTGATCACGGGTACCCTGGTGCACGAGGGGGTGACAATCGAAAAGCTGCACTTCGAATCGCTGCCCGGCTACCACGTCACCGCCGCTCTCTTCCTCCCCCCCCCCCGTTCCCGCCTCTCTCCTTCGGGAAAACTTCCCGCCATCGTTTACTGCTCCGGACATGCCGTCGAGGGGTTCCGGTTTCCCGCCTACCAGCGCAACATTCTCAACTACGCCAGAAAGGGGTTCGCCGTCCTTGCCTTTGATCCCGTCGGCCAGGGCGAGCGAATCCAGTATTTCAATACGGATGGTTCTTCGCGTTTCGGGCCGACGCACGAGCATTCGTACCCGGGCGTCCAGTCGTTCATTGCCGGGCGTCCGCCTGCCTGGTACTTTGTGTGGGATGGCATCCGCGCCATCGACTATCTTGTCAGCCGGCCCGGGATCGACGCCGCCCGCATCGGCATCACCGGGCGTTCGGGCGGCGGCACCCAATCCGCCTGGATCGCCGCGGTTGATCCCCGGATCGCCGCCGCCGCCCCGGAATGTTACATCACTTCGCTGGAAAAACTTCTTCGTTCACGGGGCCTTCAGGATGCCGAACAAAATTTGCTCCGCGGCATTGCCAGTGGTCTGGATATCGGCGATTTCCTCATCGCGCGCGCTCCGCGGCCCACTCTTGTCGTCAGCACCACCAACGATTTTTTCAGCATCCAGGGGGCGCGTGATGTGTTTGCCGAGGCTCGCGGCGCGTGGCGGGCCTGGGGGCGGGAGGGCAATCTCCGGATGGTCGAGGATGACGCGCCTCATGCTTCCACCCGAAAGAATCGCGAGGCTGTCTGCGCCTTTTTTCAGGAACATCTCGCCAATCCTGGCTCGCCGGACGACGAGCCGGTCGGCTCTCTTGAGCCGGAGAAATTGCACGTCACCTCGACCGGCAGCGTCTATGCTGACGGCGGCCTTGGCGGGGAAACGCTCTTTTCGTTGAGCCGGAGCCATGCGCAGGCCGGTCTGCGCGCCCGGCGGGGCGCCTCCGGTGGCGTCCCTGCGGCGGCTTTCGCTTCCGCTTCCGCTCTGCGCGAAAGGGTTGTCGCCCTCACCGGCTACGAGGCGCCTCCGGATGTCGCACCGGTATCCGTTTTTTCCGGACGCATTAGGCGTCCTTCGTATTCGGTGGAGAAGTACATGGTTCCCGGTCCGGGCGGTTATCCGCTGCCTTTTCTCCGGCTGGCTCCCGCCGCGCCCGCCGCGCCCGCCGCTCCGGGCGCTCCGGGCGGCAGGGCGTTCCTGGTGCTGGACGATCGGGGCAAGGCCGCAGCCGTCCAGCCCGGCGAGATTGCCGACTTGCTCGCGCGCCTGGGGCACGAGGTGATTGTCGCCGACCTGGGCGGTTGCGGTGAACTCGCCAACGGGCGTATTGCCAGGCAGGGGGATGCCTGCATCGGGGGTGTTTCGTTCAATCTCTGGTTCCTCGGTCTCCAGACGGGCAAGAGTTTGCTGGCGGTGCATATCGAGGAGATCCGGGTGCTGGAGGGCGTCGTCAACGCGGGCCGGGCCGCGCCGGTTGTGGCCGTCGCCAGAGGCGTCCATTCGGGGGCTTTGCTGCACGCGGTTTTCCTGGGCGCGCGGTTTTCGGAAATCGTCCTGATCGAGCCGCTCGCTTCGATGGAATCGCTGGTCAACGAGAGAGAGTACCATCCCGGATTTGTGCCTTCGGTCGCGGCGGGTGCGGTTCTGGAATACGATGTGCCGGATATCCTCGCGGCCTTGCCGGATCAGAAGATTTTGCTGGTCAATCCGGTCGATGCGCGCGCCCGGACGCTTTCTCCCGAAGCGGCAAACGCCTTCCTGCGCGGAGGCCGCGCGCGCGCGAATGAACCGGATGGCAACTTGCGTATTGTCGTTTCCACGTCGTCAGCGGGTGCTTTGGTCGATTTACTGGAACCTATGGAACCGTAGCCGGAACGCCAACGGTAAACCCGTCGGGAGGGGGGCGGGCGCGAGTCTCGCCAGTGGTCAGAGCATTGGCCTGGCGCGTTTGAGGATTTGCACGGCGAAACCCCAGGGGTCGCGGAGCATGATGATCTGGTCGCCGTTGGGGAGGTCTTCGAGGGCGGCGTCGAGGGTGGCGCCGTTGGAGAGGAGATGGTCGCAGGCGGCGGCGGGATTTTCCACGGCAAAGGCAACGTGGAGGTGAAGCGGGTTCCATGTGTGGTAATCGGGAACGCTGGCCTGGGGGTTTTTGTAGATCTCGATGACGAGGCGGCGCGTGGCGTCGGCGATGAAGTGCATGTGCACGGGCGCGGGGCCCTGGCGCACGATCTCGAATCCGAGGTGTTTGACGTACCAGGCGGCGACGGCGACCGGGTCGGAGGCCTGCCAGGCGACGTGCTCGGCGGCGAATGTGATGGCGGGGCGGGTGGAGGAGGAGGTGGTGGTGGTGGAGGTGGTGGTGGTTGTGCTCATGGTGTGTGTTGAGTGTCGGAATCGAGCATGACAAACGACGGTGACGCAAGCGAAGGTTGCCGGTGTGGAAACACAGTGGACGGGTTCACCCTGGCGGCATCGCGCCGGTGTTTTGTTGGTCGTAGAGTCCGCGATAGAGCGGGCTGCTCGCATAGAGTTCGGCGTGGGGTCCGCGGGCGACGATGCGGCCTTCGTTGAAGAGCAGGATCATGGTGGCGTCCCGGATCGTGGAAAACCGGTGGGCAATCATGAGCACCGTCTTGCCCCGGACGAGCTTGGTCAGGCTTTTCCGGATCATGGCCTCGCTTTCGCTGTCGAGCGCGCTGGTGGCCTCGTCGAGGATGAGGATTGGGGCGTTGCGCAAAAACGCCCGGGCGAGGGCCACCCGCTGGCGCTGCCCGCCGGAAAGCGAGGCGCCGCGTTCGCCGACGATCGTTTCATAGCCGTTGGGCAGCGTGAGGATGAACTCGTGCGCATAGGCATCGCGCGCCGCCTGCTCGACCTCCGCGCGCGTGGCGCCGGGTCGGCTGAGCAGGAGGTTTTCGTATATGGTGTCGTTGAAGAGAATCGCCTCCTGCGAAACGAGCGCGATGTTGCCGCGCAGGTCGGCCAGGCGCATGTCGCGGATGTCGATGCCGTCGATCGTCACGCGGCCGGCGCCGGGGTCGAAAAAGCGCGGCACGAGGTTGGCAAAGGTGGATTTCCCCGCGCCGCTCGGCCCGACCAGCGCGCAGACCGTGCCGGCCGGCAGGGTGATGGTCACGTCGGCGAGCACCGGCTCCGTCCCGTAGGCGAAGGTCACGTGCCCGAAGGCGAGGTCGCCGCGCAGCCGCCCGATGTTCACGGGGCGGGCGGGATCGGTGATCGTAACCGGCTCGTTCAAGACTTCCTCGATCCGGTCGAGCGAGGCCAGCCCGCGTTTCATGTTGTTGCTCAGTTCGCCCAGTTTTTTGATGGGTCCGTAACAGGCGTACAGCAGCGCCAGGATCGCCATGAACGTCTCCCAGCCCAGCCGGACGTGGTAGGCGTAGATCAGGGTCATCGCGATGCCGAACGAGGAGATGATTTCGATGCCGGGGCTGATCGCCTTGGAGTATTTGACGATTTTCATCTGGTAGGTGAGGAGCTGGCGCGTGCGCGCGCCGAACCGGGCCGTCTCGCGCGCCTCGATGCCGAAGGCGCGCACTTCGCGGGCCGCTCCGAGGTTTTCGCTCATCACATTGGTCACCGAACCCAGTTCGCGCTGGAGTTGGCTGGCCCGCCGGACGACTTTCTTGCCCGCGTAACGGATGGGCAGGACGCACAGCGGCACGACGATCAGGCAAACCAGCACCATCATCACGCCTTCTTTCATAAACGCCAGGTAGCTCACATATCCCAGGGCGGCGGCCAGCGTGACCGGCTGCTGCAGGAGGTCGTTGGCCAGGTGGCTCATCGTCGCCTGGAGCTGGTTGGTATCCGCCATGCCACGCGAAATCAGGTCGCCGTTGCGCTGCCCCTGGAAAAACGAAATCGGCAGGAGTTGCAGTTTGCGGAAAAAATCCAGCCGCAACAATTCGAGTATCCGCGTGCCGCAATACTGGAGCAGGTAAACGTTGAGGTAACCCATGATGTTGCGGAAAATGAAAACGCCCGGGATCAATGCCGCGACCAGGGCCATGCGCCAGAGGGGCACGCGTTGCGCGGTGGCGGCGAACATCTGCGGCAACACCTTTTCCATCAGCCAGGGCAATGCGACGGCGTTGCCGATACCGGCCAGGATGCCAAACAGGATCGCCCCCGCGAATGCCCACCGCACGGGCTTCAAATAACGGATGTAGGGTCGAAAACGGCGGAGGTCGGAGGCCATAAGTATCGTTTGGAGGTCGGGAACGGCAGGGACGGCAGAAAAAGAGCGCGTGCCGTCCCATGCAAGCCCCGTCAACGGGCAGTTCCCGGGCCGGGTGCAACCCAATGAAGAATGCAGAATGAAGAATGTCCGGAACCCGCAGTCGAAACATCCCCCGCATTCCCCATTCTGCATTCTTCATTAGCTCCGCAAGGGGCTCCTCTCCGCCGATCAGCCCGGCGAGGCGCTTCGCGCCTCGTCGCAGCGGCAGGAATGCCGCCGCTCCGGCAACGTCAATTGCACCTCATTGGATATTAATGGCCCGTATGGATATATAAACACATCGTCCCGCTTTCACGATTTGGCCTTGTTGTCGTTGTCGGCATCAGAGGAGATGGGTATCTCGCGCCACCGCAGCCGGTGGGCCGCTTTCGGGATATCCCCGGAAGCGCCCCCGCAGAAGTGGCCGGGATGCCTCCTCGTGACGCCCTCGTCCTTCCCATGTCGCTTCCCTTCCAGTCCATTTCTCCTGTCGCCCGCCGCGGTGCGCCGTCCCCGGCCTCCTGTTTCCGGTCCGCCGCGGCAACCCCGGTTCGCCGCCTCCTTTCCGTTGCTGGCAACAGGGCTTTTGTTGTCGGCGGCAGAAACGCCGTTGCCAGCAACGGAGCCTGCGGAGCCCCCTCCGGACCCTCCGTTGCCGACAACGAAACCTCCGTTGCCAGCAACGGAAACGCTGTTGCCAGCAACAAACCTTCCGTTGCCGACAACAAAATGCCTGTCGTCGGCAACAGAACGTCCGTTGCCGGCAACGCAAACCTTGCCGCCCGCCACGCGGGCCTCGTTGTCACCCCCGCCCCTCCCGCCCCTCCCGCCGCCCCTCCCGCCTGCCGGTCACACCCGTCCCTTCATACCACCCACACCCTCACGCTCGACTTCAGGGAAAGCGAACGCGGCAAGACCCTCTACTATATATCTTCCGCTGGGAAAACACCCGCGGCCAGAAAGGCCCCTGGACCGAAATCTTCCACGCCATCGTCCCCTGAGGGATGCCGCGAGGTGACGATGTGGCTCGACACCATCGTGGAAGACCGGCCGGGGCGGGGGGGCAGGGGGGGAGAAGAAATGACGAATCACGAATCACGAATGATAAAGATGAGACCAAAAATGGCTGCAGGGATGTCCCTGATACTGGCGCTGGCGGGCTGCGGCTCGCCCGCCCACAAAAACCCGATGGAGGCGACTCTCATCCGGAAACGGTATCCGGATGCCTACGTGTATGAAGTGTCGTGGAAGCCGACGGGGAAAGATACGTTCCACATCATCACGGTGCCGGGCATGGAGCGCCGTCTCATCGTGCTGGACGAGGAGCATACCCGGATCGTCCGTGACGAAGCCCGGGAATGAACAACGAACGGAAAAACCGGCTGATCGAGACAGCCGGGGGGGGCTGCTGGCGTTCCGGGCAAAACCCTATGGCCCGACTTCTCCGCACATTTTGGCGCGGAGGGGGGGGGGGGGGGGTGAACCGCTAAAGGGCGCTAACGGACGCTAAATCAAGGCATTGCCGGGCGGGATGCCCCGGCGATGCGGCGGCGTCTGCACCCGGCGGGCGCATGTGTCCCGGCCTCCTGATTTCCTGATCAGGCCGGTTTTTTTTTAGCGGTTTTCAGCGTCCTTTAGCGGTTTCAACCCGAATTCCCTTCGTTGCCTTCGGTTCCATTTTCAGGGCGACCGGCGCACACCGGTCAGAGCGCGTGGAGCGCGCTTTTGCTGACGGCGAGGGCCGCTTCCCTGATCGCCTCGCTCATCGTCGGGTGGGCGTGGATCGTGCGGGCGAGGTCCTCGGCGCTGCCGCCGTATTCCATGTGCGCCACGATCTCGCCGATCAGTTCGCCGGCGTGGCGACCGAGGATCTGCGCGCCGAGGAGCTTGTCGGTCTTCGCGTCGGCGATGATTTTGACAAAACCGTCCGTCGCATCGGCGCTGATCGCCCGGCCGTTGGCGGCGAAGTTGAATTTCCCGACGTTGATCGCGATGCCTTTCTCTTTCGCCGCATCCTCGCCGAGGCCGACGCTGGCGAGTTCGGGGTCGGTGTAGATGATGGCGGGGATAATGTCCCGGTTGATGTGGCCGGCTTTGCCGGCGATCCGCTCGGCCACGGCCACGCCGTCTTCCTCGGCCTTGTGCGCGAGCATCGGGCCGGCCACGACGTCGCCGATCGCCCATACGCCTGGCACGTTCGTGCGCAGGTGGTCGTCCACGACGATGCGCTTTTTCCCGTCGAGGGTGATGTTGATCGCGTCCAGCCCGAGACCTTCGCTGACCGGGCGGCGGCCGACGGCGACGAGCACCTTGTCGGCCGGGATGGCGAGCGGCGTCTCGCCGCGCATGGCGGTGAGGATGCGCCGGGTGGCGTCGTATCCGGTGACCGTGGCGCCGGTCTCGAACAAAAACCCCTGCTTGCCGAGGAGGCGGGTGTAGTGCCGGACCACGTCGTCGTCGTTGGATGCGGCGATCTTTTGTAAAAACTCGACGACCGTGACCCTGGCTCCGAGGCGCGCCCAGACGCTGCCGAGTTCGAGGCCGATGGCGCCGCCGCCGATGACCGCGAGCGTTTTCGGGACTTCCGGCAGCGAGAGCGCGTCGTCGCTGGAGAGGATCGTCTTGCCGTCAAACGGGAGGAAGGGCAGTTCGACGGGCGCGGAGCCGGTGGCGATGACGATGGTTTTTGCTGTCAGCGTGGCCGTGGCAGGCGCGGCGTCGTCGCCGGGTGGGCGAATGTGAAGGGTGGTGGCGTCGGCAAACGTCGCCGTGCCGGTGACGACCGTGACCTTGCGGGCGCGGGCGAGCGCGGTGACACCGCCGACGAGTTTTGCGACGACGTCGTCCTTCTTCCTGAGGAGCGCAGGCAGGTCGAGCTCGACGGAGCCGAGCTTGATGCCGTGCGCGGCGGCGTGCTTTTGCGCGAACGCGAAGTGTCCGGACGACGCGAGGAGCGTTTTTGCCGGAATGCAGCCGACGTTGAGGCAGGTGCCGCCCAGCGTGGGGCGTTTTTCGACAAGCGCGACCTTGAGGCCAAGTTGCGAGGCCCGGAAGGCGCAGACGTAGCCGCCGGGTCCGGCGCCGATGACGATGAGGTCGAAGGTTTGGGTGGAGGACATTGTTGGTGGTGTGTGTGGGGGGGGAGGGGAGGGGAGGGAATGGGAGTT
>JAISAX010000280.1 GCA_031266495.1 Opitutaceae bacterium | reverse complement strand
CGGGCGTTTGGCGGAAAAAGCCCGTGCCACTCGATCCGGCGGCTTCGCCGTCTGCGGGCGAGACGCCCGCGCCACTCCGGACGGGCTTCGCAAGCGAAGCCCCTACGTCACGGCCATTAGCCTTTGGCTGCGGGCTGCGGGCTGCGGGCTGCGGGCTGCGGGCTGCGGGCTGCGGTTATTATACTAACCCCAACCTCCGCGTTGTCAAGCACTTTTACACGTTCTTTTACGTCTTTTCCGCTCACTTCCGTCCCTTTTTCCTGCGCACACTCGGCCCGCCCGGTGGCGGTTGGCGTTGTCGTGTGATGCGTGGCGGCGGCGGTCATGTGGCGGGTCCGGAATAAACAGAACATCCACGTTGGTTAAAAATTCCAGGCACTGTCAAGCCAGGGCATTTACTTGTTTCGCGTCTGTTCGCGTCTGTTCGCGGTTGGTCCGGGGGGCGGGGGGCGGAGGGCATGGCATCCTTGCCGCAACTCGGCGGCCAGCCAGCGCGCCGTCTCCAGGATAGAGGGTCCGTCGTGAATCACGATCCGGCCTCGCCGGATGCTCGATTCGATGACTCTCAGGGTTTCCCATCCCCGTTCGCGCACCAGCGTCGGCAGGTCCACCGGATGATCGTCTTCTTCCGAAAACACGATCACCGCCTCCGGGCGCGCCGTTCGCGCCTCCTCCAGGTCGGGTTTCAGGTACGCTTCCGGTCGCGTCGCAAAGATGTTCTCGCCGCCCGCCAGCCCGATCAGGTCGTGGATGAACGTCATCCCGCCCGCGAATCGCTCGTAGCGCCCGAACCACAGGTCCGCCAGCACCCGCGGTGGGCGTCCGCCGCCTTTCGTCGTTGTCGTGGTCGTCGCCGTTGTCGTTGTCGTTGTCGCCGCGCGCAGCTCCGCCGTTTCTGTTTCCAGCCGGCGGGTCAGCGCGTGCGCCGCCTCCAGTTCGCCGATGAGTCCGCCGGTTTGCCGGATGTTGTCGAGAATCCCGTAAAAACTCGTTGGTACCGGCAACACGAATACCGGATAGCCCGCCGCCGCGAGTCGCCGCGCCAGGCCGAGTTGCACGCCTGTCGTCGCCAGCACGAGATCGGGCCGCAACCGGCGCAGCGTCTCCTCGTCCACCCGCAGGTAGTCGCCCGCCACTTGCGCGCGCGATGTATCCACGTAACGGTGGCAGTAGGCCGATACGCCCGCCACCCGCTCCCCGGCGCCGAGTTCGAATATCGTCTCGGTGGCCGATGATACGAGGCTCACGATCCGCTGCGGATGTTCCGGCACGTCCACGCGCCGGTCGAGGATTTTGCAGGGTATGCGGCGGTTCATGTGTGGAGTCTGGCTGTTATGCGAAAGCTGCCTGGACCGGAAGCGGGTGTTCCCGATCTCGAAAACAGAGCCGAAATGTCCGGGCTTCGGCTTTGATTGAACAGGGGGGGGGGGGGTCAGGCTTCAGGCTTTGGCGATCCTGGCGTAGGTTTCCTCCAGGGCGCGGGCGCTGGACTGGAGGCCTTGCAGTTCCCTGGGCCAGAGTTCGACTTCGAGGTGGGCGAGGGCGCCCTTGCGTCCTACGATTGTGGGTACGCTGATGGCGACGTTGCGCAGGCCGTGGGCGCCTTGCTGGATCGTCGAAACGGGGAGGGTCGCGTGTTTGTCCAGGGCGATGGCGTGGACGGCTTCGGCAATGGTGAGGCCGACGGCCCAGCCGGCGCCGCCTTTGCGGCGGATGACTTCGGCGCCACTGGTCCGGGTGCTTTCAAATATCCGGTTCCGGAAGGCGTCGGTGCAGCCGGGTACTTTGTCGAGGGGGAGGCCGGCGTAGGCGGCGCTCGACCAGACGGGGATCATGGTGTCGCCGTGTTCGCCGAGGATCAGGGCGGTGACTTGCGCGGGGTTGAGCTTGAGCGCGGCGGCGATGAGCGAGCGGAAGCGGGAGGTGTCGAGCATGGTGCCGAGGCCGATGACTTGTTGCCAGGGGTGGCCGAGTCGGGCGGCGGCGAGCCGGGTGAGGATGTCAACGGGGTTGGATACGATGAAAAAGAGCGCGTCCTTGCGGTAACCGGCTTGCTGGATGCTGGCGAGGATTTGCTGGAAGAGGGCGATGTTGCGGTTGATGAGGTCGAGGCGCGATTCGTCGGGTTTGCGGCGGAGGCCGGCGGTGATGATATATATGTCGCTGTCGGTGGCGCGGGCGTAGTCGCCGGCGTAGATGCGCTGGCCGCCGGTGGTGGCGGTGCCGTGGAGGAGGTCGAGCGCCTCGCCGGCGGCGAGGTCGGCATTGGCGTCAAGTATCTGGATTTCGGAGACAATGCCCGCGCACTGGAGCGCAAAGGCGGCATTGGACCCGACGCGGCCTCCGCCGCCGATGATTGTGGCTTTCATAAAGGGATGTGTAATCTGCTGGTGGATTGTCTCTGTGTACTTTGTGTACTCTGTGTCCGCGCTCCGGGTTCTCCGTGACGTGGATCGGAGCGGAGTCAGAGTTTTTTCAGGATTTGTTCGGTGATCTGTTTGACGAGTGCTTCGATGTTGGCGTCGGGCCGGGCTTCGGGAGCAGAGGAAGAGGGGGGGGGGGGGGGGGGGGG
>JAISAX010000166.1 GCA_031266495.1 Opitutaceae bacterium | reverse complement strand
CCCCGCTCGGGCGAATGTAACATGATTTCGGATACTGTTGATTTTCAGACACGACTATGGACGCCATGAACATTGCCAAAATCCCCCCGGTTCCGGCACCGGGCTTCCCGCGTCAGGCAGGAAAGAGTTACGTGGATTCGATGATCCTCGGCGAATTGTCGGACGCGGTGGGGCCGGATCACGTTTCCAGCCACGCGGCGGACCGGCTCGGCCACTCCATTGACTATTACTGGATCCCCGAAATGTGGCATGACCGCGGACGGGAAAACCCGAAGCCCGATTACATCGTGCATCCCGGTTCCGCCGGGGAAGTGGCCAGGGTGCTGCGCATTGCCAACAACCACCGCATCCCGGTGACGCCGTGGGGCGGCGGCTCCGGTTCGCAAGGCGGCGCGCTGCCGATGTTCGGGGGCATCGTCCTCGACACCAAACGCATGAACAAACTCCTCCGCCTTGATACGGAGGCGCTGACCGTGACCGTGGAAACCGGCATGAACGCGCAGCACATGGAATGGGAGGTGGAGAAGCACGGTTTCTCCACGATGCACCTGCCGGCTTCGATTGCCTGCGCGACAATCGGAGGCTTCCTCGCCCACCGCGGCACGGGCGTCCTCTCCACAAAGTACGGGAAAATCGAGGACATGGTGATGTCGCTCGAAGTGGTGACGCCGACGGGCGAAATCATCAACACGCTGCCGGTGCCGCGCCACGCCTCGGGTCCCGATCTCACGCAACTTTATCTCGGCAGCGAGGGAACGCTCGGGGTGATTACCAGGGTGACGCTCAAGATTCACCCCATCCCGCAAAGCCGGAAGTTTCATGCGTTTCTCTTCAAGGACATGCACCAGGCGATGACGGCGGGCGCGAACATCATGCGCAGCCGGCTGCGCCCCTGCGTCATCCGGCTTTATGACGAGCCGGAAACCGCCCGCCTGATCAGGCGCGTTCTCGGCATCGACAAAAAAGGAGCGTATCTGGTTTTTGGATTCGACGGATTCGAGTCCGTTGTCGATCTGGAAATGGCCGAGGCAATCCGCATCTGCAAGCAGGAAAGCCCCGAGGATCTCGGGACGGAGATGGGGCAGGCGTGGTGGGATCATCGCTACAAGTTTTTTTATCCGCCCTACATGTTCCACATGCCGCAGGCCTTCGGCACGCTCGACACGGTGGCGACCTTCGCGGACATCGAGAACGTGTATTGGGCGATGAAGAAAGTCGTGACCGAAAACTTTCCCGAGGCGGTTTTTATCGGCCACTACTCGCACTGGTACGAATGGGGCTGCATGCTCTACGCCCGCTTCATCGTGGAGAAGCCGCCGCAAGATCCGGAGGAGGCAACCGCCTGGTACAACCGGATATGGGACATGGCGATCCGCGCCGCCATCGCCAACGGCGGCGTCATCAACGAACACCACGGCGTCGGCCTCAAACTGGGCCGCCTCATGAAGGAGCTTTACGGTCCCGCCTTCAACGTCCTCACCGACATCAAGAAGGTGATGGATCCCAACAACATCATGAATCCCGGCAAAACGGGATTCCGGGGACTCTGATTATGCACAGCGCCAAATTTATCGAAACCATCCACGCCTGCCGGTTCTGTTTCATGTGCCGGCATCTGTCGGCCGTGGGCAACGTGACTTTCCGCGAAGCCGACACGCCGCGCGGACGCGCGCTGATGTTGGACAAGATCCAACGCCAGCCGCAACTGCTGGAGAACGCGGATTTTCAGTCCACGCTCTATGACGCCGATTTGAGCGCGGCCTGCCGCTTTCATTGCGTGAGTCATTACGACGAGGCGGGCCTGCTGCTGGCCGCCCGCCGCGACGTGGTCGAGCGTAATGCCGCGCCCGATACTGTGCGCTCGCTCGCCGGGGAAATCCGCTCGGGCAAACTGGTCGCCAAAGGTCCGTCCGATGCCGGGACGATCTATTATGTGGACCGTGACACGGAGCGGCATCAGCCCGAAATCGCCGCGGCGATGGAGCGCATTTTCAAAGCCGCCGACATTCCGGTGCGCGTGATCTCGGGCGCCGACACCGGCAAGGCGCTCGCGGTGCTGGGCTTTTGGGAGGAGGCCGGAGAACAGGCGCGCAACCTGGCCGACGCCATCGGCGCCCGCGCGAAAACCGTGGTTGTTTCCAGCCCGGCGGCATGGGATGCGCTGCGTAATGATTTTTCCGGACACGGAGCGGACATCAAGGCACAGGTGCTCCATACGGCCGAGTTCCTGGCGCAGTTGCTGAAGCAGGGAAGGCTGCCGCTGACGAAAGCCGAAGCGGGCAGTGTGTATCCGCTGGCCAGCGATTTTTTGAAAAATTACAATACCGGGTTTGACGCGCATGAAACGCTGGCCCGCGAACTGGGCGTCACGCTGAAGCCATTCGGATTCAATCCGGAAGAATCCTGCACCGTGGGCGAGGGCGCGGTGGTGCTCGACCGGCTGAATCCGAAACTGGCCGGCAAGCTGGCCGCCTACATCGCCGAACGGATGGAAAATCCGGATACGGATGTGCTGTTGACGTTCTCGCCCTACACGAAAAACGCCTTGCTGAATCACGCGGGACGCCCGCTCCGCGTCGTGACCGTGGAAGAACTCACAAGCAAACGGATCAGGGAGTAAAAAAAATGCCACTTGTAACCATGAACGAACTACTGCCCGAGGCGCGCGCCGAAGGCAAAGCGGTGTGTGCCTTCAACTTCGCCGACTCGGGAACGGCCGAGTCGGTCGTGGACGCGGCCATCGCGCAAAATCGTCCGTTGATCCTGCAAGTGTATCAGCGATTGATGGACTACCCGCATATTGACGCGTTGATCGCGATGGCGCGAAAACTCGCGGAGAGCAGCCCGGTGCCGATGGCCGTGCATCTCGACCACGGCGCGTCGCTCGACCAGGTGCGCAAGGCCATCGACACCGGTTTCACCTCGGTGATGCTCGACGGCTCGACACTGCCGTTGAAGGACAACATCGAGGTGACGCGGCAGGCCGCCGAACTCGCGCATCGCGCCGGGCTTTCCATCGAGGGCGAAATCGGCCACGTCCCCGCCAACGACCGCCAGCCTGTTCCTTATTCCGATCCGGAGGAAGCGGAGTTGTTCGCGAAAGAAACCGGCGTGGACGCGCTCGCCGTCGCGGTCGGCACGGCGCACGGGTTTTACACGGAGACGCCGAAGGTGAGCGTGGAAGTCGCCGAGGCCGTCGGTCGCCGCGTCGCCATTCCGATGGTGTTGCATGGAGGTTCCGATACGCCACGTGACAAGGTCCGCGCCATCGTCCGCTGCGGTTTTTCCAAGGTCAATATCGCGACCGAATTCCAGTACGCCTACGAACAGCAACTCAAGGCCACGCTCGATGAACTGGGCAAGGGATTCAAGGCGCTTGATGTTGTTCTGAAACCCGCCATCG
>JAISAX010000134.1 GCA_031266495.1 Opitutaceae bacterium | reverse complement strand
TTTATTCGCGTGGTTCGGTTACCAGGTTGTAACGGGCGTGCCGTCGGGGGCGACGTCGGTCCCTCGCCAGAATGTGGAATTGCGGTTGTGGGGCATGCGGCGTTCTTCGGCGGGGGGATTGTCATTGCCAGGCTCGGGCGGCTTCAGGCGACCGACGTGGCCGTCGGCAAAAACCAGGAGGACATGGCCGTCGCTGCGTCCGGTAGGGTTGCTGTCGATACGAAGCTCCACGCTTTTCTGGCTGTCTCCGATCAGGGCGGTCCGGGCAGGGTTGGCGATCTCGCCGCAGGACATGGGAGAGAGCGTGGCGGAGTAAGGTTCATTGCCGGTGTAGCGGCAGAGGTATTTGTTGTATCCGTAGGAGCGAACGGCGGCGCCTTCTTCGAGCAGAGGGGTGAGAAAAATGGTGCCTCCCCACTCCTTGCGATAATTGGCGGCGTCGTCGGGCGAGGGTGTGACGCGGGGCATGGGGCGCTGGCCATAAACCAGTTTCCAGAGCGCGGGCATCCAGCCGTGATCGGGGTATTTGCCGTGCCCCAGGTAATAGACGGGCAATTGTTGTTTGTTTTCCTCGACAAAGATCTGCGTGGCGGCGCCGAGTTGGCGAAGGTTGCTCATCGAGGTGACGATGCGGGCCTTTTTCCTGACCGCGCCGACCGTCGGGATGATGATGGCGGCAAGGATGCCGATGATGGCTATGACGGTGAGCAACTCGACGAGAGTGAAGCCGCCACGCCAGGCGTGGCTGATTTTCGATTTTCGATTCCGGATTTTCGATTGGACGCTGCCGCGCCGTTGGGTCGCAGATGTGCTGGTCTGGTCGTCCGTGAATCGAAAATCGTGAATCGAAAATCGAAAATTCTTCACGCGCCCGACCAGAGTGAAGGCACGACGGGGGGGGGGTATTTTTATGGATACTCGTTTCATGGGCGGGCGGGTTCAGGGTGTCAGGGATTCAGGGTGTCAGGGTGATGGGCTGGCCACCGGCAGGGAGGTCGATGCGAAGAAGGCCGGCGGCGGAATGCCAGACAAGGACAGGCCCGGCTTCGGCTCCGGTCAACGTCACGGCGGTGGCGTCGGGCGCGATTTCGAAGCGGGTGACAAAGGCGGGCGGCAGGTATTTTTCGGGGTTTCCGACCAGCGCCCAGCCGCGAATGACAGGGGAGAGAATCACAAGGGCGTCGGTGAGCGGCGCGAGCGTGAAGGCGATGGCAGGATCGTCGGGCGTGAGAAGGCGGGCGGTGCGGGTGAGCGTGTCGTAGAGGAGAACCGGCTGGTTCCCGGATGCGGGCGGGACGCCCGCGCCACTTCGGAGCGGAGAGGCAATGCTCACGGGCTGGAAGCCCGTGCCACTTTCCGGAGCGGGCGGGTCGCCCGCGCTGCTTGACGGGAGCATGGCTGCGCGGTGTCGCAGGTCGGCGAGGCGCCACTCGCCCTGGACGGGTTTTGCGGGATGCGTGAGGTTCCAGGCGGCGAGCGCGGCACAGCCGTGCGGGAGCGGGGCAATCACCCGGTACGCCCCGTCGTCCTCGTAAGGATCCGCGAATACACTTTCGGGCGTCGGGACGGCGGGGGCGAGGGGACGCAGGATGCGTCCGTCGGAGAGGTGCAGGGGCGCGATGAGGTCGCGCACGAAATCGGCGGGGCGGTCGGAGAGATAAACGGGGCCGCCGGAAATGGCCTTGGCCCGCGCCATGAGCGGCCCGGCCACGCGGTCGCTGCTGTGAAACATGTCGTGGTCGCCCCAGATGGTCTGGCCCATCCAGAGCATGTTGCCGAAGGAATTGTGCAGGTGGTGCTTCGCGCGCCAGACGTCCTCTTTTTTGTAGTCCTCGCTGCAGCGCATGACTTGCGAGACGGGTTGATGAAGGATGCAGAGGTTGTTGTGCGCCATGCAGCCGATGACGCCGGAAAAATGCGCGGCGACAGTTTTTTCGAGTCCGCGGCGGCAACCGGCGGCGGCTGTAACGGCGTTCCGGATACCGGGAGCGCCGGCATAGTGGCGAAGGTTGGCGGCCTGGTTGTCCACTTTGAGAAAGGCAAAGCCGGCTTCGTAAACGGGTTTTGTGAGGGCGTCGTAAAAGGCGTCGCCGTCACCGGGTTGTTCGCCGGGGAGTTTCGGGGGATCGGGGGAGTCGTCGAGCGGGACGAGGTGGCTGTCGATGCGCGCGCCGAGGGTGTGCGCGGCGGAGATGCCGCCCCAGTAGCCGTTGTGGTTGAGCCAGAGACCGAGCCAGCGCAGGCGCGGGTCGGCATCGGCGGCGGCACGGACGGGCGCCCAGCCGCGGGGGAATTTTTCCGGGTGCGGATGCGCGCCGCGCAGGCGGCGGGTGTGCAGGGCGGCGGCGGTGGCGGCAGCGGCGCCTTCGGTGGTGTCGAGGAGGGGGGCGGCGGCGCGGCTGCCGTCGTCGATGTGGCCGTCGTCGATCAGTGCCCAGCGCACGGGCACGGGCGAGGCGGCGAGGGCGCGGAGGGCGTCGGTGAGGATGCGTTCGTTGATGTCGAGTTTGTATTCCTCGAACGAGCACCAGCCGAGGTATTCGAAGACCTCCGGGTAATGTTTGTCGTGGCGGAGGCGCCCGAGGCCGCGCATGGCGGGGTGCGCGAGGGCGGTTTCCCAGACGCGGGCGCAGGCGGCGTAAGGGTCGGCGGCGCGGGCGTGGGCGAGCAGCGGGAGTTCGCCGGCAGGGGGGGCGTCGGGCGCGCCGAAGTGGGAGGCTTCGATGCAGAGCGCGGCGGCGTCGGCGTCGCCGCGAAGCCAGGCGGCGGAGGTCATGCCGGCGAGCGGGAGGAGCGCGAGATAGTCGCCGCCGGCAAGTTCGAAGAGAGCAAACATGCCGCCGCGTTTGGCCTGGTGGAGCGCGTCGGCGGAACGGAGCGGGAGCGGGTGGCACTGGTTGTAGCCTTCGGGCCAGAGGTCGAGCGCGGGGTTGATCGCATGGCGCTGGAAGGGCGCGTAATAGCAGCAGCGTTTCCACTCGGGCAGGGCGAGGGCCGCCCGGTGAAGGAGGCCGTTCGCGTCGGGCAATGCCGCCCGCAACGCGATTGTGGCGACGGCGCCGTTTCCGGAAATCGT
>JAISAX010000267.1 GCA_031266495.1 Opitutaceae bacterium | reverse complement strand
CGAGAGGGCGGGCAGGAGGGCGGGAAGGCGGGAGGGCGGGAGGGCGGGAGTTGGAGAGGTCACGCCCATTCGGGCGGGTTTTGCAGGTGGGGCTTGAGGACGCCGATGCAGGGGAGGTTTCTGTAGCGTTCGGCGAAATCGAGGCCGTAGCCTACAACAAACGTGTCGGGGATCCGGAAGCCGACGAAATCGGCCTCGAACTCGACCTCGCGACGGCCACGTTTGTCGAGCAACACGCAGGTGCGCACACTGGCGGGTTCGAGCTTGCGTATCATGTTGACCATGACGGAGAGGGTTTTGCCCGTGTCGAGGATGTCGTCAATCAGGAGCACGTGGCGGTTGGCGATGTCGAGGCCGAGGTTGCCGAGGACGCGCGGCTTGGCGAGCGAACGCGTCTCGTTGCGGTAGCTGGAAACGCGCACGCAGTCGAGGCGCACGGGGTTGGCGATGTGGCGGAGCAGGTCGGCGGCGAAAAAGATGGCGCCGTTGATCAGGGCCACGACGGTGATCTCCTCGTCGCCGTAGAGGGACATGATGTCCGCGCCGAGCTTGCGGAGGCGTTTTTTGATTTCGTTCGCCGGGACGAGTACCGACTCGAGGTCGGCATGCACGGCGGCGGCGGCATCGGCGGTTGACAACGCGGGTTTGCGGGTAGCGGCGGCGACAGTCATGTGTGGCGTGTGCGTATGAGAGTAAAACCGGCAGGCTGGAAACGGCGCGCCCCGGGCGCAAGTGCCGATCCGCGGACAAATCGCCCCTGTCGCGGGGGCGCCTGTTTTCCGGCTTGGTTTCCCGGACCGCCCGGGGAAAACTTCGCGGCTTCTCTCCTCTTCTCTTCATGACAATCCTTCTCGGAGTTAACATCGATCACGCCGCCACGCTGCGGCAGGCGCGCTACCGGGGTTACGGGCGAACGGCCGGCGGCCCGGTGGAGCCCGATCCGGTGGCCCTCGCCTCGCTGGCCGAGCAGGCCGGCGCCGACGGCATCACCATCCACGTGCGCGAGGACCGCCGCCACATCCAGGAACGCGACGCCTGGCGCCTGCGCGAGGTGGCGCAGACCCGCATCAACCTGGAAATGGCCTGCACCCCGGCGATGATCGCCTTCGCGCTCGAACTGAAGCCGGATTCGGTCTGCGTGGTGCCGGAAAACCGCGAGGAGATCTCGACCGAGGGCGGGCTCGATGTCGCCGGCAACCGCGACCGGGTGCGCGCCTGCGTGGAGGCCATGAACGCCGCCGACATAAAGACGAGCCTGTTTATCGATCCGGAGGCGGCGCAGATCGAGGCGTCCGCGGCCACCGGCGCGCCGTGGGTGGAGTTGCACACCGGTTCCTGGGCCAACGCGTACCACTCGCCGCGCCGCGCCGGCGAACTGGCCCGGCTCGTCGATGGCGCCGTCCGCGCCCGCTCCGCCGGTCTCGTCGCCAATGCCGGGCACGGCATCAACTACGTCAACGTCGCCGAAATCCGCACCGTGCCGCACCTGCACGAGCTCAATATCGGCCACAGCATCCTTTCCCGCGCGCTGTTCGGCGGCATCGCCGAGGCCGTCCGCGAGATGAAGGCGCGGATGAACGGCTGATTTTTTTCTGCCCACGGAACACACGGAATACACGGAAGAAGAAAGAAATGTCTGGTTTGGTTTCCGTGTATTCCGTGTGTTCCGTGGGCTATTTTCCGATTTTGGCTCGGCCAATTCATGTATTTCGTGTGGTTTGCGGACACATCTCCCCTGTCATATGAACATCGAAATCCCCACCGGCGGCATCCTGATCGGGCTCGGTTGCGACATCATCGAGGTCGAGCGCATTCGCGGCGTTCTGGAGCGGCAGGGCGACCGGTTTCTCGACCGCGTCTTTACCGGCGAGGAGCGCGCCTATTGCTTCGGGATGAAGTATCCGCACAAGCACCTCGCGGCCCGTTTTGCCGCGAAGGAAGCGGTGTCGAAGTGCTTCCGCACGGGGATCGGCGCGGAGCTCGGGTGGACATCGGTCTCGGTGTGGCACGGTCCGCGTCACGATCCGCACGTGCGGCTCGATGAACGGGGCGAGGCGTTGCTCCGCCATGTCGGCGGCACGCAGGTGCTCGTGTCGCTCTCGCACACGGAGACCGCGGCGATGGCCGTGGCCGCGATCGTGAAGGCCGTTCAGAAGGTCTAGGGTCCAGTCTAAGGTCAAAAGTCGGAAAGTCGAAGGTCGTCAGCGGCTCCGCTACGCGGAGCTTTTTGCAAGGATGGCCCGCTCCGGCGGGCCGCTGATGACTTTCGACCTTTCGACCTTCGACTGATCTTTACGCTGGTTGTTGCTGCGAGATGCAGTGCAGCGTGCCGAGGCCCCAGATGAGGTGGTAGCAATCGATCGGCACCACTTCGCGGTCCGGGAAACAGGAGGCGATGATCTGGCACGCCTCGCGGTCGCGCTTGTTCTGGCGAAAGGTGGGGATGAGGACGGCGTCGTTGATGATGAGAAAATTCGCGTAGCTCGCCGGCACGCGCTGCCGCCGGAAACCGAAGGGGCGCGGCATGGGCAGCTCCACGATGTCGAACTTGCCGCCGGCCGGCGTGCGGAACGATTTCAGGCGTTCGAGGTTTTCCGCGAGGATGGCGTGGTTTTTGTCGTGGGACGAGGGCTCGACGCAGGTGATGAAACCGTCGGGTTTGTAAAAGCGCGTCATGTCGTCGATGTGCCCGTCGGTATCGTCGCCGACGATACCGTCGCCGACCCGGAGGACTTGCGTGACGCCGAGGTAATCGCGGAGGTTTTGTTCGATCTGCTCCTTCGTGAGGTGCGGGTTGCGGTTTTTGTTGAACAGGCATTGCTCGCTGGTGAGGAGCAGGCCCTCGCCGTTGACGTCGATCGAGCCGCCTTCGAGCACCATGTCGTTTTTCCCGAATCGGCGCAGGCCGAGCGCCCGGCCGATGCTCGACGGGATTTCGTTGTCGAGATCGTAGGGCGGGTACTTGTCGCCCCAGGCGTTGTAGGCCCAGTCGGTGAGCGCCACTTCGCCGGTCTGCGCGTGTTTTACGAAGATCGGGCCGTGATCGCGGCACCAGGCGTCGTCCGTCGGGTGGTCGAAAAAGGTGACGCGCATCATGTCGGCGCCGGCCCTGGCGCAGAGTTTCGCGGCGCGGGCCTGGAGGCGGGCGGCGCAGTTGATCCGCACTTCCTCGCGCTGGCTGATCGCGGTGACGATGCGGCTGAACAGGTAGGGCACCGGCCGGTACTTGCCGGGCCATGACTTGTACTTGTGCGGCCATGACAACCAGACGGCGGTCTGCGGCGCCCACTCGGCCGGCATGCGGAAGCCGAGCGCGGCGGGAGTGGCGGGGGTGGCGGGGGTGGCGGGAGGTTCCATGGTTTGATTTTCGATTCTCGATTCTCGATTCCTGATTCTTGATCGGACGCGCGGGGGGGGGGGGGGGGGGAGCGGGGCGGGGGGGCGCATAAATGCAAAAGAAAAAAAAAA
>JAISAX010000115.1 GCA_031266495.1 Opitutaceae bacterium | reverse complement strand
ACATGGCTCTCTGATCGTAATAACCGGGCTGCTCCCATCAACTGGCGCTTCACTACCAAGGATGCTCGTATCAAACTCGCTCGCCTTTATCCGAAATTATAAGTGGGAAATGGTACTAGGCATCTCCAGCATGTAGAGGCAGCCGAGGCTCCGGGCGGTGTTGCTAGCGTTTCTTTTTTGCGCGAGCCGCTTTTGCCGCCCTCGTGGCCGCCCGGGCTTGGTTGGCTTGCTCCCGGGCAATCGCATTTTGCTTCTCCGTGAACTTCGTCAGGGGCTTGATCATCGTGGCGACCGGGGGAAGGGAACGGATGAGCGAGCGGACCACATAACTGCTGCTCACTTTCATTCGTTTCAAGTCGAGTTCATCGACCACGTTGTCCAGCTTTCGCTTGTCCTCCGCCGACAAAATGACGCTGATCCGGTTATCGACCATTTCCTCCTCGCGCGGGCCTTTCTTGGCCTCGTCTTCCTTGAACTGGAGAATGGTGTGCGCCAGCAACTCCGACTCCGAGGTCACATGGATAATCCCGCGCAGCGCCTTGACCCGGTCAATGCGCAGACCGGCCTCCCGCAGGTCGCGTCTTAGCTCGCTGACAAGGTCGAGATCCCTCGCGTAAAGCGAGAACGTGGTCCTGCTCGGCGCATCCTTCCCTGGTTTTGTTTTCATGAATCAATGATTATCTGAACACGAAATTACTTCAAGCAGATTTTTCAACAAAAACCGCGCGACGACGCGCTGTCGGCAGACCGGCGGCCTTCCATTCGCAAGCGGCCCACACGCCACTGGCGTCCGGACAACCGGCAAGCAGCAATCCACCGGCGAACAGCCAGCCAGCCCTGCAATTCACTTGGTTATCAGCAACCGCCATTTCAGGCATCCGTATCCGCGTGTCGCTTCCGCATGCCGTGCAAGACCCTTCGACGGAGGTGCGAATACGCGGACCTCGTGATTGCCGATTCCTGCTCGCTCCACATCACCGTCGCGTGCCAACCTTGTCTGAAAATTCCAGGATAGTTTCTCAGGACCATCGAGAATCAGTGTTATGCAGAAAAATGCGTATTGATATTGATTTTTCTATCTAATACGCAAAATTATGCGCAATGAAAAGCATGTTGCAGGATGAACTTTCGCGGAGAATCGCCACGGGGTCCGCACTCACCATCGCGCAAAACATCCGGCGGGTGCGGCTTTCGCAAAACATCACGCAAAGCGAGATCGCCCGCCGCGCCGGGTTGTCGTTGCGCACTTACCAGACCTTCGAGCAAACGGGTGAAATCCACCTGATGAAATTCCTCGAAGTGCTGCGCGGCCTGGGGCGCCTGAGCGAGTTCGTCAACGCCGCCGCCATTCTGCAACCACGCACGCCGGAGGAAGCCACGCGGCTCGAAAACCGCCGCGAACGCGCCTCGCCCGGCCCCGGCAAGCGCCAGGATCAGTGACACCCAATAGCTACCTGTTGTGCAGAGAATTGAATTCTCCCCATTTTTCACATGCCAAAGACAATCCGCGAAACGCACATCAAAAAACTGCTCGTCCGACTCCACGGCAAGGAAGTCGGCGCGCTGGAACTTGCCGATGGCAGGCCGTTTTTCACCTACTCGCGAGAATGGCTTGCCACGCGAATCGAACTCTCGCCGCGCAACTGGCCGTTGCGACCGGAGCCTTACCGCGCGGTGGAAACGGCGGTGGAATGGGGATTGCCGGGCTTTATCGCCGACTCGCTGCCGGACGCCTTCGGCAAGGAAATCATGCTGCGCCATTTCGCCGAAAAAGGACTGCTCAACCCGACGCCGCTGGATCTGCTCGCCGTGGTCGGCGAGCGCGGCATGGGCGCGTTGACCTACCGTCCTGCCGCCGATGATACGCCGCTCGACTCGCCCGCCGAGGCGATTGACGCCATTCAACTCGGTCGCCTCGCCCGTGAGGCCGAGGCGGTGGTCGCGCATCTGGAGACGGGGAAAATCTCCCCTGTGCTCCTGCGCGAAGGCTCCTCGATTGGCGGAGCGCGTCCGAAAATGCGGCTCTGCATCGGGCGCGACGGGAAATTTTACGGGAGCACGAGCCCCGAGGCTGAAATGCCCGGCGCCAGTCACTGGATTGTGAAGTTCGACGCCGTCAATTCCGGCTGGGGTTGCGTCGAACTGGCCTACTCGTACATGGCCCGCGCCGCCGGCATTGACGCGCCGGAGAGCCGCATCATCCGTGCCCGTCGCGACGATGGCGTGGAGTTGCGCAACTTCGCCATTCGGCGCTTCGACCGCGTGGGCGCGGAGCGCGTCCACTACCATTCTGCCGCCGGCTATTACAACCGTTCCATCCAGCCGCCGAACATGGTGCAGGGTGATTACGGTGAGTTGCTCGCCGCGCTGGGCGAACTCGGCGCACCCGCGAAAGATCGGGAGGAGATGCTGCGGCGCTGCATCTTCAACGTCCTCGCCTGCGTTTTCGACGACCATTTCAAGAACACCGGTTTCTGCATGACACCCGAAGGCCGCTGGCGGCTTTCGCCGGCGTTCGACTTGTGCTACTGCGACCCCGCGTTGCAATGGGTGCGCACGCTTGGCCGCTGTTCGCTGGTCAACGGACGCTCGCGGGACATCCGCCAGGCCGACGTGCTCGCTCTTTGCCCTGCCGCCAACATCCCGCAACGCAAAGGCCGGCAAATCATCGGGCAAGTGGCGGCGGCGGTCGGCGAATGGGCGCGCTTTTCCGGCGAGGCCGACGTGCCGACGGAACGACTCGAACAAATCCGGAGCAATCTTGAGTCAGTGAAAACAGGATTTTTTGCCCGATGATGTGGTCGCCCATCGTATCAGCCGCCCCCGGTTTCCCACTCCCGCGGATTCATCCTTCACAAACTCGTTTGCGCGGGTGAAGGACGTGAACGGCAGTTTTTTCAGGAACGGTCTGCCTGTCCGCCGTGGATGCTTGATGACGGCATGGCCGGCTGGGAGTGACTGGAAGCGCGCTGGTTTGAACCAGGGTTCGTCGGCCAGTTGCCAGTTGCGCGAGGTTTTGCCGCCGCTGACACCCCCGCTGTATTTGCGGATCTCCCGTCCGCCCATTTTGGACGACAGGATGGCCGCGCCCTTTTCGTCGGCGGCCTGAAAATGAATCTGCGTCCTCAAGTTGGCCATAAAAACATCGGCCTTCTTTTCGGTATCGAAAGCCGCATACAAGGAAAGCGGCGTCTGCGTGGCGGAAATGATGCACATGCCGGCCTCGCGGAGTTCGTCGACCGTGCCGTGGTCGGAAAAACCGTCCTCGGAAACCAGCGTCGTCTTCTGTCCCTC
>JAISAX010000018.1 GCA_031266495.1 Opitutaceae bacterium | reverse complement strand
ATGGGCTCGCACTACGCTCCCACGCCCACGACTCACCACTCCTCGCGCGCCAACCGCCTGCTCGCCCTGCGCGCACTCAACCGCCGCCTGGATACCACCACCATCGAGCGCCTCCCCTGGGATGCCTGCCTCGAAGCCTACGACCACGCCGCCGGCTTCTATTTTCTGGACCCACCCTATTTCGATTCCGGCGGCCACTCCTACGCAGCGTGGACGGAGGACGAGTTCTGCCGCTTCGCCGAGCGCGTCCGTCGCATCCGGGGCAAGTGGCTCCTCACCTACCAGGACTGCCCGCTCGCCCGCAAGGAGTTCAGGGCCTGCCGCATCAGCCCTGTCGAACGTCAAAACGGTATCGGCAACACCGATACCAAGACAAAACGCGTCTATCGCGAACTCATCATCCGTCAAAAATAGCCCGCGTCTCCCCCGTCGAAACGACGGCGAAGCCGCCAATTCTTAATTCTTAATTTTTAATTCTTAATTTCCTGCCATGATCCTCCCGCGTCCCATGCCCTTCCGCGAAGCCATCCAGGCCAACCAGGTCCGCACGATCCTGCCCCTGGACCTCGGCTCCGCGCTGATCGAAGAGCTTGACCCGGAGATCCTCATGCGCGCCCGCTTCAGCGCCAAAGTCGAAAGCGCCCGCCACCTCGGCGTCCTTCATGACGCCGTTGACCAGTTCACCCAGGGCAAGATCGGCTGGAGCGAAGCCAAAAAACAAATCCTCCTCTCGATCCGCAGCGAAGGCTACCTCCCCGCCCCCGACCAGCGTGGCGGCCTGCAAGACCTCTCCAGCGACACCCGCATCAGCCTGCAAGTGCAAATGAACGTTGCCCAGGCGCGCGGCTACGGACAATGGAAGCAAGGCCAGGACCCCACCCTCCTCGACGCCTTCCCCGCGCAGGAACTCATCCGCCTCGGAGCGCGCAAACACCCACGCGACTGGACCCATCGCTGGATCGAAGCCGGCGGCCCCCGCACCCCCGCCTGGCCCCGCATGATCGCGCGAAAAGACGATCCCGTCTGGGTCGCCCTCTCCCGCTTCGGCACCCCGTATCCACCCTACGACTTCGGCAGCGGCATGGGCGTCGTGGACACCCCCCGCCGCGAAGCCGTCGCCCTCGGCCTCCTCGGCGAAGACGACATCCCCGCACCGCAGGACCTCGGCCTCGCCGACGACCTGCAAGCCACCCCCGGCACCCGCTCCCGAATCCTCCGCTCCGCCCTGGAGGCCACCGGCGTCGGCCACTTCGACTCCGACGGCGTCTTCCGCGCCATCACGGGAGGTGCCGCATGAGCATTGCCATCACTCTCGACTTCAGCGACCCCGCAAAAATCCCCGCCCTCCTCGCGACAGGCAGGGGAGCCAACGACCCCGAACTCCGCAAAGTAATGGGCGCGGCGATACGCAAGGCGCTCATGCTCCACCTCGCCCGCCTGGACGCCGAACGCCCCAACGCCCTCGGCGGCAAACGCACCCATTTTTATGGCGAAGCCGCGCGCTCCGTCCACCAGCCCGAACTCGACGGCGCGGACGGCGTCAAAGTCGCCATCACACACCCCGGCATCGCCCAGCGCTATTCCGGCGGCACCCTCAGCCCCGTCAAAAAACAATGGCTCGCCATCCCCGCCCGCACCGAAGCCTACGGCCACTCCCCCATCGCGCACCACGACCTCCACTTCGTCCTCTTCCGCAAAAACCTCGCCGCCCTCGTCCAGAACGAACAAACCCGCATCACCATCGGACGCCGCCGCAAGGACGGCACCCGCAACCTCAAGGCCGGCGAAACCACCGGCGGCGGCATCTTTTACTGGCTCAAAAAAGAAGTCACCCAGCAAGAAGACAAGACCGTGCTCCCCCCCGAGGCGGACCTCGAAACCGCCGCCCTGACGGAAGGCGAAGCCTGGACCGCCCAACTCATCCGCCGCGCCATGTCATTGTAATACCATTACCATGCTCCCGCACGAAAAAATCAGCCACGTCCGCGAAACCTTCGCCGCCCACATCGCCGCCGATCCGTTCTTCACGAACGACAAGATGACGATCCCCGTCATCACCGAACGGAAGGGGGACGTCGAAAAACAGGTCGCCGCCGTCGTCGGAAAACTCGCCGGCCTGTTTGTCGTCGTCGTTGCCGCCGGCACCGGCGGAGGCAAATGGGTGGGCGACCACTACGAGTTGCGCGTCCTCCTCACCGCGCAGATCACCGAAATCTACGCCCTCAACGCGTCCGCCCACCAGAAAGCCGCCCTCGCCTGTCGCGACGCCCAGCAAGCCGCCACCGCGGCACTGCTCGCCGTGGCCCGCAAACCCAACGGACTCGACGCCCCTGGCTACCCCCACCGCCCCCGCGTCAACGAGTTCGACCTCGACGACTCCCCCCTGCGCCTCGAACCGGCCGCGCCCGCGCTCACCTATTTCCTCACCGCCCACACCACTGTCCGGCTGTGACCAATTAAGAATTAAAAATTAAGAATCAAGAATTTCCCGTCAGCAATCGTATCCAACCCGCCACCACAACAACCACACAACCGCTGGACCGCTTTCAGCCTTCAGGCTTTCAGCCCTTCAGCCTTTCCCACCATGCCAATCGTCACCAGCACACTCGAACACGACCGCGCCGACATCACCGGCAACGTCCACTTCCTCTTCGCGGAAGGCGCAGCCACCCGTGAGCAAGCCAAGGCCAAAGGCTACACCGACCTCGGCACCTTCCTCGGGATGGAAACCAAGGGCGAGGCCGCCAAGACCGAGATAATAAAAGCCCGCCGGGGCAACGTCCGCCTCGCCGGGCAAATCCCCGGCCTCATCAAGCAAGGCTACGACCTGCGCACCACGGAAATCGCCGATTCCCGCAAACTCAAGTTCGCCCTTTTCGGTGAAGACGTCGCCGCCTACACCCAGCCCGCCATCGCAGATCAGGAGATCGACCCGTTCCCCTTCGCCGCCGGCGCGCCCGCGATCCTCAACGTCTGGTATCCCCTCCAGCGCGCCGGACGCCCCGTCCGCCAGCTCACCGCACTCACCATTCCCGACCTCGCCGAAGGCGTCGATTTTATTACCGACCCCCTCGTCGGCCTCATCCGCTTCACCAACCCGGCCAGCCTGCCCGCCGCCCCCGTCACGCCCAGCGCCAGCTGCCCGGCCCTCACCAGCGGCAGCCCCCTCGGCCTCCGCGCCCTCAAGCCCATGACCCGCGCCTCCTGGTCAGGCTACGGACGTCTCCTCGTATTCGATACACGCGACAACCGGGAGATCATCATGGATCACGAAGAGTTCTCCTGCGACATCACCCTCAGTTCTCCATTCAACATCGCCTACGACTCCCTCGCGGAGATGAAGCTCCTGGTCACCATCACCCACGACGTCGGCACATTCTATTATCGCGACTGAGCCGCGACTACGTCGCGGCAATTACGAATGACGAATGACGAATGACGAATTGCCCAAACCGTCGCTCATCATCCGCCGTCCGTAATTTGTAATTCGTAATTCGTAATTAAAATGAACATCTCCCCCGACACCCTCCAGCCCGTGCCCCCCGGCCACGTGCCCGCGCTCGGCGCGGCCAGCGGCACCCTCGTCATCCTTGGCGTAGCAGCCGCGCAACTACAACTCTACAAGCCCGGCGCGGCCGATCCCCTTGCCATCGTCAACGACTGGCAGCCCGATCCCGCCGCCGGCACCTACACCGCCGTGCTCACCCTCGTCCAGATCGACACCATCGTCGCCTCTGGCCCCACCCTCCACGCCAGCCTCAACGGAGGCCCGCAATTCCACGTGCGCAACACCGGCGAAGGAGACTCGATCCCCTCCACCGGCGGCTCCGGCTCGGGCGGTTCCGGGCCCGGAGCCAACTATTATACAAAGGAGCAGACAGACCAGCTCCTCGCCGACATCGTCCGCCCATCCGGAGGCCAGTACGCGCTCGAAGGCCCCAACGGAGAGCGCGCCGTCTTCCTCCGCCGCCTTGGTGACAACAAGCTCATCCCCGTCATCGGCGGAGGCAGCGACGCCGCCCCCTCCATCGACCCCGGCGACCCCGTCGCGGAAACGCAACCGGAATAACAGACCAGCCTCCAAGTCATGAGAAACACACTACTCATTCTCCTCATCGTAGGGGCGTCGCTTGCGACGCCCGCCCTCGCCCCGGCGCAGGCCGTCACCGCGAAGACCACTGCCGTCATGGCCGACCCTGCCACCGGCGTCGTCGTCTGGCCGGCCAACTTCTGGAGCGCCAACGCGGCCAGCCTGCCATCGCCCACGCCGCCCTGGTCGGCCATCATCGAGAAGCCCACCACGCTCGCCGGCTACGGCATCACCGATGCCGCCACCAAGACCTACGTGGAAGCCCGCACCCCGCCGCCCGTCGCCGCCCGCATCACCATCCAGCTCGACGCCGGCCAGACAGACGCCGAACTCAAGCTCGCCATCGACAACTACATCTCGGGCATACTTGTTCTCTGGATACACACGCCAAACCCCAAAGGCGGCTACATCACCGGCCAGATCGTCCCCCCCGGCACCCGCGTCTATTACACCGACAGCGGACGCTCCGACACCCGCACGCATCGCGCCCTCGACTGGACCAGCGAACTCGGCATCGCCTACCAGAAATCCACCAACGGCCAGGTCGGCAGCATCGTCTTCATCATCCCGGCCAGCGCCACGATCCGCCCGGACAACCCCGCCCTCGCCTGGGTCTATCACCGCATGTGGACCGGCGGCCACGAGCAAGACGCCGCCGGCCACGCCATCTGGCGCATCCCCGACAAGGTGGAATGGCTCACCGTCATGCCTTCGTACTGACACCCGTCACCCCCGTCGAAACCAATTTCCGGATACATCCGGGATACCAACCCAACACCACACACATAACATCATGAAGAAACTCATGCTCATCCTCGCACTGGCCACCGGCCTGTGCGCCCTCAACGCCGCCGGCGTTCCCACGCCGGCCGAAACCGCGCTCGCCCTGCGAGTCAGCCGCGACACCCTCGCGAAACTCCCGAACAAAACCGCCGCAGACCGCGCCGCCATCGTGGCGGCCCGCGAAGTCTGGGACACCGACAACGCCGCCGCCGTCGAAGCCCTGCTCCCGCAGATCGACGTCATCTTCTCCGAGGACGCCGCCAGCGGCGCGTTCATCGTCCGCTACACCCTCAACACCCGCAACACGCCCCCCGGCACGACCCGCGTCGTCACGCCCTTCAAGCGCGACGCCGCCGACCTCGCCCTCGCCGCGAAACTCAAGGACGTGACCGCCGGTGCCAGCAACGTGTACTACATCAAGTTCTACGCGACACCCGAGGAAATCGCCCTCCTGCCCGGCTCCCGCTCCGCCGCCATCGCGGAGGCCGTAAAAAGCCGCTCCGTGCAGCTGGAGACGCCCGCCATTGCCGACGCATACTTCTCAAAATGCCTCGGCCTCGGCCTCCTCCAGCGCAATTACAACACCTGGTTCGACGCCAAAGTGACCGCGCTCGTCGCCGCCGGCAAGGACGCCGAAGTAGCCCGCCTCGCCAAGACCGAAAGTGTCGCACTCAACGGCACCAAGGAAGGCAAGACCCCCGCGCAAATCGTCCCCATCGACGCCCGCATGGTCATCCTCCGCGCCCACGCCAAACTCTCCAACGAGTAACAAGGCCAGAAATCCTGATACGTATCCATAACATAACTACAACCGCTGAAGGGCTGGATTTCAGCCCTCAGGCATTCAGCCCTTCAGCCCTTATTTTACATGAACACCACCACCGCCATCACCACCGCCGCCCTTGCCGCCACCGCCGCCGGCACCGGAGGCTACCTCCTCACCAACCCCCTCACCGAAGACGCCCCCGCGCCCGCCGCCACCCTCGCCGCCGCCACCACCACACCCGCGCCCGAGGCCCCCGCGCCCGACCTCTTCTCGGACCTCGACCCAAAACTCGACAGCCTCGGGGACCTCGACCGCAAGCGCGCCCCGGGGGGGGGGGGGG
>JAISAX010000842.1 GCA_031266495.1 Opitutaceae bacterium | reverse complement strand
GCGGAGTGCGGGAGGCGGAGTGCGGGAGGCGGGAGGCGGTTCACCGTGTGCGGGTGGTCTCGGGGAGGGCGGCACAGGTCCAGGGATCAATGAGAAGGACGCGGCGCTCGCGTTCGCGCTGGATCTGGACCCGCACCGGATCGCAGGTGCCGTCCGGATAAAAACGGAGTGTGGTGACGGGCGTCTCTTCCAGGATGCCGCCGAGCAAGACGGCGTTCGCTCCCTCGGCCTTGATCAGGCGCACCTTGACGCCTTCGACAACGGGCATCGTCAGTTCGTGGTTGGCGCCGTAAAACCAGGTCGCGCCCTCGTCCGGTGTCACGAGGTCGAGCGGGGTGCTGTTTTCCACGGCTTGCATCCGCACCTTCTGGAGCAGGGAGAGCATCGCTTCCTCGGGGTCTTCGTTTTGCGACGAGTTGAACAGGGCGTTGCTGCCGGTGATCATCACGCTGGTCACCAGGGCCATCAGCATGATGACCAGGAGGATTTCGATCAGCGTGAATCCGCCCGCGGAAGGCGCGTGACGCGCCGGGTGTCCGCTGCCGGTGCGCAGCCGGACTGGTCTGTTGCCGTGACCGTGACGTTGTTCCTGCCCGCGCGCCATGGAAACCGTCCTGTTATTCGTCCCAGTTGCCGATGTCGTCCGCCGTGTCCGGCTGCCCGTCCGGTCCGGTTGAGAACACATCGTAACCTCGCGGGTTTTTCGTGCCGGGATAACGGTACTGGTACGGACGTTTCCAGGGATCGACCGGCAGCTTGGTCGATTCGAGATAGGGGCCTTTCCAGCGCCCGGATTTCGAGCCCGGGTCGGTTATCAGCGCCTGGAGGCCTTCTTCCGTGCTCGGGTAGGTGCCCATGGCGATGCGGTACTGCGTCAGCGGCGTCTTGATCGACGAGTTGACGAAGATTTTTGCCGTGGACTCGTTGGCGTCGTCGAGCGACCCGGTGATATTGGTGAGCACCACGCCGACCAGCAGGCCGATGATGGCGATCACCACCAGAATTTCCACTAGCGTGAATCCGCGGCGCGTGGCGCGGGCGGTGTTGGCGAACGGTGTGCGGGAGGACATCAGGGAGGAGGAGGAGGTTGGTGTTGTCATGAAGAGGAAAGAGGCCCCGGGAGAGGAGAGCGCGGCGCGGGAAAAAAGCGAACGGAGAGTGCAATATCGCGGCGGAACGGCGGAACGGATGGCCTAGTTGGCGGCGGCGGGCGTGGCGGTGGCGGGCGTGGTCGCGGCGGGCGCAGCCTGACCCTGACCGCCGCCACCGGCGGTGGTCTGGCGGGCCTGGCGGCGTTTGGCCACCTCTTCGCGGATTTTCTGGAGACGCTCGTTGTCGATCTGCGGGCGGGCGGTGGCGGCATTGGCCGCGAACGGTGGACGGTTGCCGCGCAGGCCGACGCCGCCCGGCGCGACCGGCATCGGTGTGTTGACGATATTGGCGCGCTTCAGGGCGAGACGCACCGTGCGGCCCGCCTGTTCGACCGTGAGCGAATCGTCGTCGGCACTAAATTCCTTGATCGTGACCGGACCGGCTTCCCTTTCGCGTTTTTCGCTGACCCAGCTCGATTTTTGGGTGCCCGGATCGTAAAGGCTGAAATAACGCACGCCCTTGTCCAGGACGTAGCCCCGAAATTCCAGGGCATTGGGGTCCTGGGCGGCCGGGGTGGCGGCGGCAGGGTCCGGAGCCTTGCCGAAGGGGGAATCGTCAACCAGCGTTTGCAGATCGATCGGCGCGCCGGGCACGATGGTCGCCGGCCCGACGGCGAATGCGAGCGGAAGAATGAAAAACGGGCGTTGGAAGAGCGAAACAGTCACGGGAGGATTGGTTACAAAAAAAAGACCGGCTGGAAGTGGGTCACGGGTCGGTTGCTCTGGCAATAGCAACGATTGACGCCGCCTGGCGAGACCGGTTTCCGACTTTTGACCTTTGACTGCACACTAGACCATCTGTCTTGCCGCGCCTGAACCCGCCGTCCCTGTGCCGGAGACACGCGTCCCTCCCGCGGGGACGCCCGTCCCTGTCGTTGGGACGCCCGTCCCTGTCGCGGGGACGCCCGTCCCTGCTACAGGGACGCCCGTCCCTGTCATGGGGACGCCTGTCCCTGCCACAGGGACGCCCGTCCCTTGTCGTGGGGACGCCCGTCCCTGCCACAGGGACGCCCGTCCCTTGTCGTGGGGACGCCCGTCCCCGTCGCAGGGACGCAGGTCTCCGGCACCGGTGACGCCCTCCTCTCCCCCCGCGGCATTCATCCCCGGCAACAGGATAACCGCATGATTTCCTGTCGTTAACAACTGATGTTACGCGGAAGCCGGAGCGGCGGCAGGCATGCCGCCGCTCCGGTCAACCGCGCGCCCCCCCCCCCCCCCGCCCGCCCCCGCACGCGCCCCCCCCCCCCGCGCCCGCCTCGTAACGCGCCACCCAGGCGCGGTGCCAGGTCGCGTAGTCGCCCGCCTCGATGTGCGCCCGCGCCTGCGCAACGAGGTCGAGGTAGAAATGGAGGTTGTGCAGCGTGAGGAGTGTGCAGCTCAGGATTTCGCCGGCCACGGTCAGGTGGCGCAGGTAGGCGCGCGAGAAACGCGAGGTGTAGTTGTGGACCTCCTCGCTGACCGGACGCGGGTCGGTGCGGAAACGTTCGTTGCGCAGGTTGATCGGCCCGTCGGGCGTGAAAACGAGGCCGTTGCGCGCCACGCGCGAGGGCAGCACGCAGTCGAACATGTCCACGCCCAGTGCGATCATCTTCAGGATTTGCGGCGGCGTGCCCAGGCCCATCGTGTAGCGAGGTTTTTCCGCCGGCAGCCAGGGCGTGGTCGCGGCGACCTGTTTCAACATCTCCGGCTCCGGCTCGCCCACGCTGACGCCGCCGACCGCGTAGCCGGGGAAATCCAGCGCCGCCAGCGACTCCGCCGCCTCGCGCCGCAGGTCGTCGTACGTCGAACCCTGGGCGATGGCGAACACGTGGTGGCCGTCCGCGAGGAAACCGTTGTCCGCCGCGATCCGCCGGCACTGCCTCGCCCAGCGGTAGCTGCGCGCCACGGCGGCGGCGCAGGCCTCGCGCTCGCAAGGCCAGGGCGGGCACTCGTCGATGACCATGGCGATATCGCTCCCGAGATTTTGTTGGATCGTCATGACCTCGCGCGGGCCGAGGAAGCAGCGCGCCCCGTCGAGGTGCGACTGGAACTCCACGCCGTCGTCGCGCATCTTGCGGAGCCTGGCCAGGGAAAACACCTGGAAGCCGCCGCTGTCGGTGAGGATCGGGCCGTCCCAGCCCATGAACGCGTGCAGCCCGCCGAGGTTGCGGATCAATTCGCTGCCGGGGCGGAGGTTGAGGTGGTAGGTGTTGCCGAGGATGATCTGCGCGCCGATCTCGCGCAGGTGCGCGGGCGTGAGGGCCTTGACCGTGCCCTGCGTGCCGACGGGCATGAAGACCGGCGTCTCGATCACGCCGTGACGCGTGCGCAGCCGCCCCCGGCGGGCGGCGGTGGCGGCGGCGTCCGTCCTGATCAGATCGAAGTGCGGGACGGCGGCGACAGGAGTGGCGGAAACGGCGGAAACGGCGGACACGGCGGACATGGGGGGCGGAGCGAAAGCGAAAAAGCACGGCGGCGGAATCCTGAAAACCGGAAGAAACCGGAAGAAAACCCGCCCGCGCACCGCGCGCCGGCCGGTTTGTCCTCGCCCCCGGCGCGCGCATCCGCAACGTCGCCGCACATGAAGGACTTTGCGCCGGAAGACATTCAGGGAATTTTCCAGAAAATCCGCGACGAACTCGCCAAAGTGATCGTCGGCCAGGACCAGATCGTGCAACTCCTGCTCGTCAGCCTCTTCGCCCGCGGCCATTGCCTGCTCGTCGGCGTGCCCGGCCTTGCCAAGACGCTGCTCGTCAAGTCGCTTGCCGAATCCCTGCACCTCGCCTTCCGCCGCATCCAGTTCACGCCCGACCTCATGCCGAGCGACATCATCGGCTCCGAACTTTTGCAGGAAAAAGACCGCCGCCTCGAATTCGAGTATCAAGCCGGCCCCATCTTCACCCACCTCCTCCTCGCCGACGAAATCAACCGCACCCCGCCCAAAACCCAGTCCGCCCTGCTCGAAGCCATGCAGGAACGCCGCGTCACCGTCGGCCACGAAACCCGCCCGCTACCCGATCCCTTCCTCGTCATCGCCACCCAAAACCCCATCGAACAGGAAGGCACCTACCCGCTTCCCGAGGCGCAACTCGACCGCTTCATGTTCTCGCTCGTGCTCGATTACCCGACACCCGCCGAGGAAATCGAGATCGTCCGCCGCACCACGCTGGCCGCGCCCGCCACCCTTTCCCCCGTCGTCACCCGCGAACAAATCCTCGCCGCGCAACACTTCGTGCTCGCCGCGCCCGTTTCCGAACACGTCATCGACTACGCCGTGCGCCTCGCCACCGCCACCCGCCCCCGCTCCGAAGGCGCGCCGCAAGTCACGCGCGATTTTGTCGAATGGGGCGCCGGACCGCGCGCCTCGCAATACCTCGTCCTCGGCGCCAAGGCGTTCGCGCTGCTCCGGGGCAACCTCGCGCCCGAAACCGCCGACGTCCGCGACATCGCCACCGCCGTGCTCCCGCACCGCGTCATCACCAACTACCGCGCCACCGGAGCCGGGAAAAAATCCGCCGACATTGTCACCGAGCTTCTGCGGACGGTTCGGGAAAACGCCTACTGATCCGCTCCCGCCAGAGCCGCCGCCGCCGCGTGCCGCTTCCCCGATGTCGTTCCCCGATCCACAGCAACCGCCCCCCCCGCCGCCGCCCCCGCTTCCCGGATCGCCCGCGAACCGGCCGCTCCCGCCCCCCCCGCTGCCGCCGCCCGTCCCCATGCGGCTGAAACTCCGTCCGCCGCCCGCCTTCCTCGGCGGCGTACCCGTGGTCGGCGACAGGCCCGCCTCCGCCACGCCCCCCCCGCTCCACGGGTCGCGCCCGCCCGGCAACGATTCCCGTCTCCGCGACATCCCGCCACCGATCCCGCGCCAGTCGCCCGCCGGCGGCGCCCCGCGACCCCTGCCCCTGCACCTGCGCACCCGCGCCACGATCCGGCTCCACCCCGAACCGCCCGAATCGAAACTCCTCCGCGTCGCCGAACTCGAACGCTTCAAAAACCTGCTCCTCTTCGCCAAGGCCACGGTCGATGGATTTTTCGCGGGCAAACACCGCTCGCCGCATCCCGGCGCCTCGTCCGAGTTTCGCGACTACAAGAACTACGTCCCCGGCGATTCCGTTGACCACCTCGACTGGCGCGCCTGGGGCCGCACCCGCCGCCTCTACATCCGCCGTTACGAGGACGAGACCGACATGGCCGCCTGGCTCCTCGTGGACACCAGCGCCTCGATGAACTACGCCGGGCCCGGCCGCCCGCCCAAATACGAACACGCCGCCCGCATCGCCGCCGCCCTCGCCTGGCTCATGCTCCGGCAAGGCGACAAAGCCGCGCTCGGCCTCTTCGCCGACCGCCTGAAAACCTTCCACCCGCCCGGCGGCACCCGCCGCCACCTGCACGAAATCGTCACCACCCTCGAACACGCGCTCCCCGCCTCCACCACCGGCCTCGCGGCCTCGCTCGAACAAGCCGCCTCCGTATTCAAAAAACGGGGACGCCTCGTCGTGCTCTCCGATTTTCTCGCCGAACCCGCGCCGCTCTTCGACGCGCTCGGCCGGTTCCGGCATCGCGGCTTCCAGGTGCTCCTCCTGCAAATCCTCGATCCCGACGAACTCGACCTGCCCGACCACAGCGCCGCCCGCTATGTGGACATGGAGAACGGCCAGGCGCTCGAAATCGACACCGCCGACATCCGCGCCGATTACCGCATAAAAATCCGGTCCGCGATCGACACGCTCGCCGCCGCCGCCGCCGCCCGCGGCATCGAACACCAACTCGTCAACACCCGCGAACCCTGCGCCACCGCCCTCGAAGCCTGGCTCGGTTTCCGCACCCGCACCCGCACCGCCGCCGCACCCGCCTCCGGCCGCCGCCGCCACTGAATACCTCCCCCCCCTCCTCCTCACCCCCCGCTATGAAGAGAGATATATGTTTTTTTGAGGAATTGCCCTGCCTTGCGTCCGGAGCCGGAGACGGGAGCGTCAGCCGGTCAACCTGCTATCCGCGCGTGGATTGTCCCATTTCAAAAATTTGCATTCTTCGGCCTGACCCCATCGGGTTCTACTCGCTGATCTTCGCTAATCCGATCCCCCCCCCCCCCCGTCCCCATCGCGCGCACGACGCCCGCTTGACGAGATCGGCCTGCACCTGGCGGACGGCCTGCTCCGGCGTGGCGGGCGCGTGCGGATTCTCCATCAGCCCGGTCGCCGCATCAAGGACGGCATCGGCCATCGCGTCGTGATGGACATCAAAAGTGGTCAGCGCCGGCGTCAGGTCTGCCGCGGCGGGCACATTATCGTAACCGATCAGGCTCACATCATCCGGCACGCGCAACCCCGCCGCCGTCGCCGCGCGCAGTCCGCCCGTCGCCAGCCAGTCCGACGCGAAAACGATCGCCGTGGGCCGCTCCGCCGCGGGCTTCGCCAGCAAAGGCGCCAGCGCGACCGCCGCGCCGGCCTCGTTGAGCGCCTGCGGCGCGAGCGAAAAACGCCACGCTTCCGGCGACTCCAGCCCGAACTCCTCCGCCGCCTCCGCGAATCCCTGATGATACCCGCGATGGTGCGGCCCCTCGGCCGGACCGGCAACGAGCGCGATGCGCACATGGCCGAGCGCGGCCAGATATCGGGTTGCCTGATACGCGGCGCACGTCGTGTCCACAGTCACGCCGATCTGGCGCGGACCTCCGGCGAGGCCTTGCAGACACACGACCGGCAAGGCGGCGGCGCGCAGCACGGCGAGTGTTTCGTCGTTGAAATGTCCATACGTCACCGCCACGTCGAAAGCCTGCTCCGCCACATGCGCCGCCAGGTCCGCCGCGACCCCGGCGGGCGGCTGTGTATCCGCCAGTTCATGCACGGCCAGCGCGATCCCGCGCTCCGCCGCCCGCTCGCGCAGCGCCTGCAACGTGGCCAGCGCCGCCGGATTGATCTCGTGGTTGGGTCCCGGATACGGCGAGAAAAGCACCTCGACCCGGAGCCGCGGATGCGACTTGAGCCGCCGCGCCGCCGCGTCCGGCACGTAGCCGATTTGCCGGGCCGCCGCCATGACCCGCTCGCGCGTTTCCGCATCGACTCCGTAACGGTTGTTCATCGCCCGCGACACCGTGCTCACGCTCAACCCCACCGCCGCCGCCAGTTCGCGGATGCCTGTCACGCGCCCCCCGTTCGCGACAGCGCCGCCATCCGTCGCAAATGTGGCGACCGGTGCGGGTGGAGTGCGGGAAATGCGACGGGAACGGCGAATCACCATGCCCCCGAGACCATGCCATTCAGCACCGCGGCGCAAGTCCGTTATTCTGAAATTTAACCATCAAATTACCAACGAAATAAAATTCAGAAACGTTTTCTTGCTTGCCTTGTCGAAAACATTTCCGGAAACGTTTCTGACAGATGAAAAACATCATCCCGTCACCTTCCGTCACCTCCCGTCAGCTGCAAACCAACCCGACCTCCCGCACAACATGAACACCACCATTGCCCGTTCCGCGCTTCTCGCGTCTTTTATCCTGTCCGGCGTGCTTTCCGCGCCTTCGCTTGTGGCAGACACTGCCATTTACGATCTCTCGACCATCGTCACTACTTCCGGCGACGGACAAAACACCTGGTCCGCTCCGACCAACGTCGCCAATTCGGGCGGAGTCGAGGGAACCCTCGCGACCTCCGGCCAGAAACTGACCTACAACTGGACGGTC
>JAISAX010000730.1 GCA_031266495.1 Opitutaceae bacterium | reverse complement strand
GCTGGAGCCCGGCGGCGCGCCCGCCGACCCCATTACCCCCCCCCCCCCCCCCCCCCCCCCCTCCCCCCTCTGTTTCCATCAAAAACGTCGAAGGACCGAAATAACTGACATTACGCGGTTCGCCTCGTAGGGGCTTCGCTTGCGAAGCCCGCAGTCCGGTCCGTTGCCCGTTGGTTGAGCCACTCGCGGGCGTCGCAAGCGACGCCCCTACTATTCGAGAGGACCGGGGATGTCGTCGCCGGTGGCGTCGGGGGGAAGCGATTCCGGTTGCCAGTCGGGCGACCAGAGGCGGGCGGGCCAGCCTTGCGTTTCCAGCAGACGCAAGACGCGGTGCAGGACGTCGGCCTTGCGGGTGCCGTGGCCGACGAAGACGATTTCAGGGAGGTCGCCGAGTTCGGCGCCGAGCGAGCGCAGGTTGCGGAAAAAGATTTCCATGGCGCGCAGCGAGCGGGCCACGCTGTGCTGAGCGTCGGCGCGGAGGTGACGGGCGGAGGCCGGCCAGATGCGGCGGGCGCTCAGGAGCTGGATCGCGGTGAAGGCGGGATGCGACGAGGGCAGGTCGTCGTACCAGAAAACAGGGACGCCGCGGCCAACGAGTTCGCGCTGGTAGTCGAGCAGAGCGCGGCCCGCGAGGCGCGGATGGGGTTCGGCCTGACGGAGGCAGAAGGCGGCGAGTTCACCGGCGGCCTCGCCGATGGCCCACTCGATGTTGTGCAGGCGGTAGGCGCCGTTGGTGATTTGCGTGGTGCCGATGCACTTGCCGGCGACGGCAAAATTGTCGAGCGAGTCGCACACGAGGCTGTGCAACGGGATTTGATAGGGGCGCGTGCGGACGCCGCCGTGGAAGGTTTTTTCCGTCGTGCAGCGCTGGTGGATGTCGATGACGAAGCCGCCGAGTCCGATGGAGTCGTCGAAATGACGGGCGCGCGCGCCGGGATTGCAGGCAAGGGCGATGTCCTGCTCCACGATTGTCATGGCGGCGCAGATACGTCGTCCCTCGCGGATGTAGGGGGCCATGGCAATGCCGTCGGGCGTGCCGGTGAGTTCGGGACAGAGCCGGAGTTCGGGATAACCGAGGCGGGCGCCGGTGGCGGGGTTGTCGGGGTCGCCTGGGTCGCGAGGGGCCTCGTTCTGGAGCCAATAAAAATAGGCGAGCGAGAGGGCGCGGGCGTCCTGGAAAACGTCTTGCGCGGGACGGGAACCGCCGACCATGGGTTCGTCTTTGTAGTCGTGGCAGCCGGCGTTCATGATGGCGCGGCTGTGGGCGCGGTCGGGGTCGGGGTCGGCGAAATTGCGGTGGTCGATGACCGAGCGGTAATAAAACGCGGGCGGGATCATGCGTCCGTTTTTGCCGATGCGGCGGCGGAACATGAAAGACGGTTCATCGGGCGTGGCGCCGGGAGCGTTGAGGGCGAAGTTGTATTTGTTTTTCCATGATTCGTAGCCCGCGGGTTCGGGGATGCGGTGGTCGCCGCCGGGGATGAATTCCATGGCGAAGCAGGCGGTGCTGCTCTGGATGGCGAGCGGATCGGAAAAAGATTCGCCGTGGGGTTCGTCGAAAGCGTCGCGCCCGTCAATGCCGATGCGGAAGGGGACGGGGAGGAGCGGGTAAAGGTCGCCGGCCTCGGTGCCGTCGAGAAAGAAGGCGGCGGAGGTTTTGATGCGTTCGTCCGGTTTCCGAAGGTTTTTGCAGGTGACGGATTGAACGCGGCGTCCCTCGTTGTCGCAACGGGCGGACTCGGCGATCCAGCCGCGGAAGAGCTGTAGTTGTCCGCTGGTTACGTAGGGGGCGAGGCTTTCGCGGAGGATGCGGTGGGCGATTTGCGGTTCGGCGACCATGAAGGAGTTCATGGCGTTGCCGGGGTTGAAATAGAGCTGGTCGCGTCCGGCGCCGGAGAGGCGGAAGTGTGTTTTGTAGTGTTGTCGTAATGACTCGCGGAAGGCTTCGTAGCGGCGGCTGGCTCCGATGCCTTCGGCGACGGGGTCGTGGAACTCGTCAAGGACGCAAAGGGCCTGGCTGGTGACCTGGCCGCCGATCCATTTGTATTCCTCGAAGGCGGCGACGCGGAGGCCGCGTTCGAGGAGGGCGAGGAGCGCGGCGTATCCGCCGAACCCGACACCGATGAGGCACACGTCTGCGTGAAGATGCTGGATCATAAAAAGAGGTGTTCAGTAAAGGGGGACGCTTTCAGGGCAGGGAGGGCACATTTCGAAAAGTGGACAGGTTCCGGAGTGGCGCGGGCGTCTCGCTCGCAGGCGTTGCCTCACCGCTCCGGCGTGGCACGGGCTTCCAGCCCGTGTTCCGGATGACCAGCCGGAGAGGTGAAGGGGGAGGCCGGAGGCGGGTGTCATGGCGTGTTTTGCCCGAGGGTGACGGGCGGCCAGTCGTCGGTGCGGAAGGCGCGGGCGGGGAGGCCGGAGGCGTTGACGAGGTTGCCGTTTGGATTGTCCGCCCAGTTGTAGCGCAGGGAGGCGACGCGTCCGTGGTGGAGGAGGGGGGGGGGAGGGGTGACTGTCACCGCGCCGTCTGGCCCAAGCTCCGCTTCCGCCCACAAAAAATGTTTGTCTTCGCCGGCGACGGTGAAACCGGTGACGAGCGCGCCGCCGTCCGTGGTTTTGAGCGCGGTTTTTGACAAAAATCCGACGCGGATTTTCCCGTCGGGGAGAAGGGTGTGTCTTGAAAAGACGGGGCCGGTGGCGTCGATGTTTTTGTATCCGTAAACGTCGTGCAGGGCGGCGAGGACGAGGCGGCGGGCGAGTTCGCGTTTTTCGGGCGGATGGATTTCGTCGGGCTGGCCGAGGTCGGTGGTGACGGTGAGCGAGGTGTCGGGCAGGGCGAGGGCGAGTGTCTGGCTTTCGCGGATTTCCGCCCATTTGCTGAAGGCGGGGGCGTTGACGGGGGGTTTGTTGTAATTGGGAAGCTGGACGATGAGGAAGGGGAGGGGGGCGGGGGCGGCGCGACGCCAGTCGTTGACGAGGGCGGGGAGGAGTTTTCCGTATTGGGCGGCTCGTGACACGTTGGACTCGCCGTGATACCAGAGCACGCCGCGCATTGGGAGACGGAGGACCGGTGCGATTTTGGCGTTGTAAATGCCGGAGGGAATGGCGCGAGGGTCGGTTTTGCTTTTCGGGTCGCCGGGACCGGCGACGGTGGCGAGGGCGGCGCTCGACATCCAGGGTTCGATTGTAGTGCCGCCCCATGACACATCAATGAGGCCGACGGGGACGCCGGTTTTCGCGGAGAGTTCGCGGGCGAAGAAAAAACCGATGGCACTGAAGTGGCGGATGGCATCGGGGGAGGATTTTTTCCAGGGGCCGTTGGTGACGGGGTCGGATTGCGGGGTGGTGGCGGCGCGGTTGGCGATGTCGAGGAGGCGGATTCGGGGGTGGTTGGCGGCGTCGGCGAGTTCGGCGTCGGCGGTGGCGGTCTTGACGATGGGGAACTCGATGTTGGATTGGCCGGCGCAGAGCCAGATGTCGCCGACGAGTATGTCGTCGAGCCGGATGGCGGCGGTGGGGGTTCCGTCGGCGGTGACGGTGAGCGCGAGGGGGCTGGCAGTGTCGGCGGTGGCGGTTTGCGGGGCGAGCGTCGCCGTCCATGCGCCGTCAGGGCCGGCTTTGGCGCGGGTGGCGGTCTTGCCGAGCGTTACCTGGATCGTGGCGCCGGGCGCGGCGGTTCCCCGGACGGGAACGGGGGCGTCGCGCTGGAGGACCATGTTGTCAGTAAAAACCGGAGACAACAGTGGGGGCGTCGCGCTGACGGAAAGTACAGCCGAAAAACAGATG
>JAISAX010000620.1 GCA_031266495.1 Opitutaceae bacterium | reverse complement strand
CCCCCCCCCCCCCCCCCCCCCCCCGGCCCGCGCGGCCCCCCCCCCCCCCCCCGCGGGGGGCCCGCGCGGGTTGTGGGGGCTGGGCGTGCGACCCCCGCGCCAAGCGGACAAGAATTGGCGTATCTCGATAGTCAGGTCGCTCGCGGGCTTCGCAAGCGAAGCCCCTACGTCGCCGAAGCGCATAACGTTACTGAAAATTTATTTTTCGCGACGCCGCAATACGAGCGATGCGCAGCCCGCCACGAGCAGCGCACCCGCTCCGAAAAATGCCGTGACCGTTCTCGGCTCGGGAACGGGAGTGGCTGACACGAAAGATATAGTGAGGTCGTCAAGCGCCCACGCCGTATTCGCGGTGTTGACGAGAATGCGGAAACCGAGGTCGTGTCCAAGAGCCGCCGTCGATGAAATTGTCGTTTTATCAGTAACAGTATAGTGATACGTCCACGTTACCCAGCCGCCTGTTGTCGGTTGCGGGCGCAGATCCATCTCGCTGGCGACGGCTCCCAACAACTCGCCGTTACCCGGATAATCCGACGTGTAGCCGTTGTCGTTAACATCAGCAGTAAGCCCCGCCTTGCCCATGCTGCCTGACGAAGGATAGGGGAAAGTTTTTCCCTCAATCGCAATCGCGGCGACCTTGAACGTGAGCGTATAAGTGCCCGCCTGAACAGGCACGTCTTTAAAAACAATGCCAATGCCTCGATTGCCCGACGCTGCCGCCTCGCCATAGAAAAAGTTCGTCCCCGCCGCCGGTGTTAACGCGGTGCCGCCGAGCGAAGTTTCCGATGTTTTAAACGAGCCGTTGTCCAAAAGTTGCCACGTATATGCGGCGGCGCTGTTATATGCAGTTGCGCTTTCGATGTCGGCGTGAATGGAATAGTTTCCGTTTGATTGCTCCGTGAGTGTCCAGCCGTCGCCCGATGTCGGAAGCGCGGCGCAGAGGTTTTGCATGGACAGAAGCGCGAACACAAATGGTGCGCCCGCTGCATATTTCAAGGTCGATGAACGATGTCTTTTCATAAGGATTTTTTGTGGTTTCGAGTTATCCGGTTATATCGGTTGCAAATATTGCCGCCAGTGACGGCGATGACAACCAGTGAGGGGATTTCCTGAAAAACGGGTTGCCGGATTTATGAAAAGGAGGGGACGGGAGAGGGGGGTCCGTTTTATTTGTTGTTTTCTGCTTTTTGTTGATTATAAAGAGGTTATCGTATTATTTGAACACTACGAAACCGGGGAGGTTTTGTGGTGGGCGGGAAAGTGGTCCTCCGCAGATTGTGCTATGGATGCATCAGGCTATTGAATCGGCACGATGGTATGGCGATGGACATGCATAACGCCGTGGCACGGGCATCTTGCCCGTGAGACAGCAAAGCCACCGGATCGGAGTGGCACGGACTTTTTCTGCCAAACGCCTGCTCCGGGAGTGGAGGGGCGGGGAGGCATGGAGGCGGCGCTTCGCGCCGTCCACGGAGATTGTCAGAAAAAGCCCGCATCACTCCCGCCACTCCGAAACCTGTCCAGTTTTTGAGATGCGCCCAAACGCCAATTCGTCCCCCAGCCAATCAATAATCGGAGATGGCGCAGGTGGACGCCAAATAAATGGCGTGCATTGGTCACCGCGTTTGGTTTTCTGAGGCCAACCAGAATTCACGCTTATGAAATCATTCCCGCCCCTGTTATCTGTCGCAACCATCCTGTCCCCGGTTTTCGCGCATGCCGCCAACGAAGTGGCATCAACCTTGGAACCGGACCCTTTTGCCACCACCTACACCGTGGACATCTCGCGAGAGAGTCATGCCACTTACATAGACCAGACCGCTGTCACGCCCGGCACGATCCGGTACTGGAATGCCACTGCCGCAGACGGCAGTATCCAGCCACTGATGTCTCTGGATGATGCCGGGCGGCTTGCCTTCTTCCGTTTCGACGATCCCGACCATCCTGCAATCCTGATCGACCCGAACGGTGAGACCCCGGCCATTTGGATCGGCAAACAACAGGTGGTTTTGGTGGAAACGGACAATCTCAGTTTAGATGGCGGCAATGTATCAATTTTGCAATCGACGACAACAGGGCAATATGCGGCAGGAAATAATGCTACGGCTACAGGTAATAATTCTACTGCGGTGGGGAATTGGGCGACTGCTTCGGGGGCTGCTTCGGCTGTGTATGGAACAAGTTCAACCGCGACAGGAATGTCTGCCATTGCGATAGGAAATTTGACAGAGTCGTTGGCGACAGACTCCGTGGTGTTGGGAGTAATAAGTAAGGCAACCCAAGGTGCTGCCATCGCCATAGGCACACACACGAACGCAACAGGTTCCTTTTCTACGGCAATAGGTGGCTATGCCTCTGCCAGCGCAACAAACTCTGTTTCTATTGGGCGGTACGCAAACGCGAGTACTCATGTCGCCGTTGCACTTGGCAACGAAACCCAAGCTACTGGTCATGCTTCGACGGCATTGGGATCCCATTCGTTGGCATCAAACAATTATGCCATTGCGAGTGGAACATGGTCAAAAGCGGAAGGATATGATTCTATCGCCATTGGGCATTACTCGAATGCGAAGCTCGCAAATGATAACGCATTAGGCAATGACGCAAAAGCAGAAGGAGGACAATCATCCGCCTTTGGTTCCTCTTCTCGAGCGCTGGAATTTCAAGCGAGTGCCTTCGGGGTAGGCGCGAAAGCACTTGGACAGTATTCCAATGCTTTTGGCGTCAATGCGAAGGCCGAGTCAAACGCGGCCTTCGCATTTGGCGATACTGCAAATGCCAAGGGACAATCTTCCATCGCGATAGGTTCGTGGGCGAAAACAGATGGCTTTGTCTCGATAGCTATAGGTGCACGTGCACAAGCAATCAAGCCGCGTCAAATCGCCCTTGGCGCATATAATAATCCGGAAGACGTATCCGGTACATTATTTACTCTCGGCAACGGCATAGACAGTTCCAACCGAGCCAACGCCATTGCTGTCACACAAGAAGGCAAGACTACCCTCATTCGCAAGAATTACACGCCGCCTTCTGTTCCGGCTCCGCCTAACGAGGCGCTTGAGGTGCAAGGGTCGGCCCGGGTGCGAGGCGCTCTCTACGTCCAGCCTGCCGGAGATATTTCGATGGGCGGGTTTACCGCGCAGTAAATACTGTCTTAAGGCGTCGCATTACTCGCGACGCCTTGCCCGCCCCTCGTCTCATCTCATCTCATCTCGTCACATCACATCTCATCTCATTCCCCCCCGCTATCGTATCCCTCATTCCAGCCGTATCCGGCGTTCACTCTTTTCCATTTTAACTTCCCGCTTTGCCCATCCTGTCATGCCATCTTTCAAAAGCACTTTTTCCCTTCAATTCCACAGAACCGGTGGCCCCCTGCTTTTATCCCTGTGCGTACTGTCCATATTGTCCCTTGCTTCTCTCCATGCCGGCAACGGACCGCAATGGTGGGTGGCACGCGGAGTCGTCAATCCTGCCCAACCTGCCGAGGACTACGCCGCCGCCAATCTGGGCCAGCTCAAGCACATGGCCACCCAGGCCGCCGCCGAACTGAATGACAAACTTTCCGGCGGAGCGGGGCCGGCTATCAGCGCCCTTGTCGCCTCGTGGCAACAGTCACCTGCCGGTGGAGTTGTTCGCAACGACTATGCCGCCCTCACAATCGGGCAGCTCAAGGCCGTGGCCGAACCCTTTTATGTCCGGTTGGGAGAGGCCGGTATCATCCCTGTTGGCAAACGTCCGTGGACGATCACCGGTGCGGACGAGACCCACGCCGCCGTGGCAAACCTGGGACAGCTCAAGACCGTGTTCAGCTTCATCGCCACGATTCCTGCGTCCGGCGAGGACAGCGATGGAGATGGCATGGCTGATGCATGGGAATTGTTGCATTACGGCAACCTCAGTCGTGCGGGCAACGAAGCCCTCTCCCTCTCTCCCGGCGGCCTGCGTGTGCGCGACGCCCATGCCTTCAACCTCAATCCCAATACCCTCGACGATGGCACGGCAGGCAGCGCCACCGGCATCACCCAGCCGAAACCTCCTGATGTTTTCACCTATGATTCGCGTGGATGGCTCGCCTCTGCCAAATTGGACAGTGCCGACACGAAGGCCATCACAACCAATGCCGAAGGTAATATCACCCGTATTCAATAATCCCTCTCCCCCCCTTCTCCCCCCCCCCTCCTCCTCATGAAATTCCGCGCATTTGCCTCCCCTTTCGTCTCTGTCCTTTTCATCTGCATCCTCCGCAGTGCCTCGTCTGCCTACGCGACACCCGGGAGCTGGGAATTTTCTCCCCTGCCCAAACCCGAACTTGCTCCATCAACAGGTCTATACGATTCGGACAAGAATCTGCGGGCATCGGCTACTGTTGGCGTCGCCCGCGAAATTTTCGCCAAGGGAAGTATCGGCGTGCCGACGACGATCATATCGGAGAACACCCGGTCGTTGTCATCGAACACCTTGGCTGCGGCTGCCCTGCCGCCGATAACCAATGCCGGCAATGATGCCGATGCAGTGACGGCAGAGATTCAATCCCTTGCAAACTCCCTGCAGGGCGACCCGATGCGTATTTTCGAATACGTTTACAATGCCATCGAATACGAGCATTACTACGGCAGCAAAAAAGGCGCGCAACTGACCCTGCTGGAAGGCGCTGCCAACGACACCGATCAGTGCTCGCTGCTGGTGGCCCTGTTGCGAGCAGCAGGCCACCCGGCGCAATATGTCCACGAGTGGCATCTGATACCCTATGACAATGTTGCGGCTCCAGACGCATTTTACACGGCGGTTTCCTGGCTGGCGCTGGCGACGGATCCCTATCCCGGGATCGATGTGGAAAAACCGGTATCCTCCTGGTCCGACCTGGACGCAAAAAAGACCGTTCTTCTTTCCAACTATTTCGATCGCGGTGGATTCCCCACTATGACCCCCACCGCCAATCCCGGCCATATCCTGGCGCGGCGCATGGTGGTGAAGGCAACCGTGGCAGGAACGGTTTACAAATTCGATCCTTCGGCCAAACAGGTGGGGGGGAAGGCTGCCCTCAACCTTGCCGCCCTGTCCGGCTTCACCAGTTCGGGCAAAAATGCGTTTTTGAACGCAGTCGGAGGGACGATATCCGGCAGCGGCATCAGCGGATTGGATACCAACGCTGTAAAAACGAAGGTGACGAACCACGCCACAACTCTGACCACGGCCCTGCGCGGCGACGCCAGCCGCCGCTCTGACACGGTGGCGGATGTCCTCGGCAACAAAACCGTATCGCAGATCAGTGTCGGCCTCCTTCAATCGTGGTGCGATTTTTATAACCTCCCTGAAGAAAGCAACATTCAGGTTTACGGAAACGCATTGCCGGCCAGCCTGATGTCGAAACTGAAACTGAGCGTGGATGACGGGACTGCGCTGGAAATCCTGATGCCCTCATTGCAAGGCCGGCGCCTGGCGCTGACGGCCTCCGGCAACACCATCCGCCTGCACAAGGATGACGTTGTTTCGACACTGGCGACCGTCAGCGGCTCTTCCTACACGCTGAAGATGACAGCCGTGCATCCCAATATCGCCACGGAGTCATCGACCGGGAACACCTACAGGAAGAACAACAATTTCCACTATGCGCTGATCTACGGTTTTTCCGGCGGGAAGCGTTTCCTCGATTACCGGAGAAAGGTGCTGGATGGGTATTACAACCAGGCCCGGGCGACATCGGGCGCGGTAAATGCCGACGGCACAATCAACCTGTCCGCCCTGCCTGCCGGACTGAAGCTCGATCTCACGCTGGAATCGCTGAACGTGATGGGGCAGGACTGGCTGTATCAAACCGAAATGACCAACCGGATGGCGGCATCGCTCAACAACATGAACGTGACGATGCGGCACCGTTTCGGGCGCATGGGTCTGGAAGAGGGTTTTTATATCGATGTGGGCCTGCAGCTTGCATCGTCCTTCCCGAAAGACGGGACGACCGGCAACTCCATTGCCTACATGACCACGCTCGGTTTTCTCGCCAGTGCGCTGGAGCACGGGATCATCGACCAGTACAACGGAGTGTCCGACGAATCGGTTTCGACGATACAGACATTTTACCGGGCGATCACGAGCACGGATGTGAACAGGAAAACGATCTACCGGGCGACAAGCGCCAACTGGTCAGTGGTGAAAAGCCAACTGGTTGACTACGCTACCGACGCGCTGCCCGCGACGCTGGACGCGGACACGGTTTTGTACGTCCCCAGGAATGCCAACAACGGTGCCGACAACTGGACCTGGAATGGCAGCGGGTATGTATCGCTCACTTCGGGCAGCACTCCGGAAATAGGCATGATCATATCGGGCGACTACTCCGGCGGCTGGAGCACGAGCTACACCGACTACAACCCGATCTCGGTCGTAAGCAACAGCCTCTCGATGCCCTCGTATTACGACCTCGGCACCTCCCTCGCCACACCGGTCTCCTATCCCGGGATCAGCAATTACATCCCGGTTCACGCGGCGGACCCGGTTGATCTGGCGACCGGCGCGTTCACCTGCGAGAAGGAAGATCTTTCCTTGGGGGCGGGCGGCACGCGCGGCCTGTCGTTCACCCGCCACTACAATTCCAACAGCGCGAGGGGCAACGACGCCGGGCTGGGCCACGGCTGGACGCACAGCTACGACATGAAGGCGGTGCTGCGCTCGGCGACGGAGGCGGGGCTTGGCATGGGCGCCGCCTGCGAGGCCGCTCCGATGCTTGCCGCCGCCGCCATGGTCAACGAACTCGTGAAAGAGCACACCGGTCCCGCCTCGACCGGCGACCTGAAGCCGATGGTCGCGGCCGCGCTGGTTTCCAAAGTGGCGATCGACAACCTGCTCAACAACGCCGTGTCCGTGCAACTGGGGCGCGAGACGCACCAGTTCATCAAACAACCCGACGGCACCTGGACTCCGCCGCCGGGCAGCACGCACACCCTTGCCGTCACCGACACCGCCATCACCCTGCAGGAGCGCCACGGCAACATCTGGCGGTTCGACCGTAACAACGGCGGACGTGTCACCGAAATCGAGGACCCCTACGGCAAGAAACTCACCTTCACCTATGCGGCGAACAGGCTTTCCCGTGTCACCGACGCCGCCTCGCGCACCCTCACCCTCGCCTGGCAAAACGACCTGCTCCGCACGGTGACGGACAGCACCGGGCGCACAGTGGAGTATTCCCACGACTCCACCCAAAACCTCACGGTGGCCAAGGACCCCGACGGCGGCAGCGAGACCTTCGAATACGACGCGGAGCACCGCATCACCCGGCAAAAAGATGCCCTGGGGCGCACCCTCCTCGTCAATACCTACAATGCCGACGGGCAGGTGACCGCGCAGCAAATGGAGGGCAACGCCACCAAAACATGGACCATGGCCTACACCGGCCTGCGCAACACCGAGACCGACCCCGAGGGCCACACCAAGACCTACGCTTACGACAAGCGCGGACGCCTCCTCGCCCATTGGGATGCCCGGGGCGTCCCCTCCCTTCTGCTTTATGACGGTTTCGACCGGGTCATCGAGCAACGCCTGCCGCGCTACAACGGCGAAAGCGGCTATCTCGTCACCAGGCGGGAATTCGACGTAAACGGCAACCTCGTCAAAGAGACCGACCCGCTCGACCGCATCACCACCTACGCCTACGACTCGCGCCTGCGCCTGACGCAAACCACCGTCACCGATCCCGCGACGGGCGCCACGCGCACCTCCCGGCTGGAATACGACGCCGGCAACACCCGCTTCCGCCCTGACCGCACCGTGGACGCCAAGGGCAACATCACCGTGATGACCTACACCGCCGACGGCGCCCTGCTCACCACCAGGGCCCCCGGCCAGACCGCCGTCACCACCTGGACCTACGACTCCCGGGGCATGCCCGAGCGCGTCACCTGGCCCGACGGCTCCATCTCGAAGACCGTTTATGACGCTCGCGGAGACCTCGTCTCCTCCACCGACCAGAACAACCGGACCACCACTTACGCCTGGAACAACCGCCGCCTGCCGACCCAGGCCACGCTGCCCGGCGGCGCCACGCTTGCCCAAGAATACGATGCCTGCGGCAACCTGACCAAAAGCATCGACGCCCTCGACATTGCCACGACCTTCACCTGGTCCGTTTCCGGTGAACTGCTGGCCAGCACCAGCGCCAGCGGCACCCCCGAGGCCGCCACCACCACCCACGCCTGGTACAACAACGGGTGGGGAAAAAGCATCACCGATCCGCTTGGCCGCACAACCACCTTTGCCTACGATGAAGCAGGTAATCTGGCCAAGGTAACGGATCCGCTCGGACGAGTGTCGCAAAATCTTTTTGACGCTGCCGGTGCCCTGAACTGGACAAAAACGCCTCGCGGGCACACCACGCTCTTCAATTACACCAGCGACGGCGCCCTGCTCGTCTCGCAGGATCCCGCTGGCGGACAGACATGGAACACCTACAACGGCTTTGGCGAACAGACCGCCCTGCGCAATCGTCGCGGCGCCATCTATGCCTTTGAATATGATGCCAATGGCAACCCGACCCGCCTCACCACCCCAACCGGCAAGAGCGCAAGTACCACGTGGAATGTGCGCGACCTTGTCGCCCAACACACAAAAGCCTCCGGAGGGGAGACGAGTTACACATATGACACGGTAGGCCGGGTGACGCAGCAGGCGGACGGAGCGGGGACGATCACGTTTGGATACGATGCGAAGGGCAATCCGCTGACGGTGAGCGAAGGGGGGGGGGGGGGGACACTAACGCGAACATTTGACGAGCTGGACCGTGTGGAGAGCTACAGCAATGCGAACAATGAGACGATCGGTTACAGCTACAATGCCGGGGGGCAGTTGACGAGGCTGACGTATCCGGACGGCAAGACAGTTGATTACACCTACACGGCCCTCGGGCAGTTAAAGACGCTTACAGACTGGGCGAATCGCACCACGACTTACGAATGGGACAAAGCAGGTCGCCTGATCAAAATCGTCCGTCCGAATGGCACGCATAGGGAAAACCGCTACGACCAGGCCGGTCAGTTGATCAGCTTTCAGGAGAGGGATGGTTCCGGGCAATTGCTGGCGTATGGCGGTTACAGCTACGATGCTGACGGCAACATGACCACACGGCTGCGTCTGCCCCAAGCGGCGGCAGGATCGGCGGGGGCGTTGCTCGCGATGACTGCCGGGTACGATGCGGACAACCGCATGGCCCAATGGAACGGCCTGTCCGTCGTCCATGATGCGGATGGGAACATGACCAGCGGACCGCTGAGTTTATCGGGGCCGCCTGAATCGCCAACCATTTCCTTGTCGAACTATAGCTACGATGCGCGCAACCGGCTGGTTTCGGTCGGTAGCACCAGCTACGGCTACGACGCTGAGAATAATCGCATCAGCCAAACGACCACAGAGGGGACCACGCATTACACGGTGGACCCGCACGGCGATGCACTCTCCCGCGTGCTCGTTCGCACCAAGCCCGATGGCACCAAAACACACTACGTTTACGGCCTCGGCTTGGCCTATGAGGTCAACGACTCTGCGGCACCTGCTTATTATCACTTCGATCACCTCGGCAGCACCGTGGCGCTGACCGATGCAACGGGAACCGTGACGGACCGGGTGGAGTATGGTGTTTACGGTCACATCGCCTATCGCAGCGGTTCAACCGATACTCCCTATCTCTATGTGGGCCAGCTTGGGGTGCAGACGGATGCCAACGGGCTGACCTACATGCGAGCGCGGTACTTCAATTCGCTGCTGATGCGCTTTGTGAATGCCGACCCGGTGGGCTTTTCCGGAGGAAGCAACTGGTATGCGTATGCCGACAACAACCCGATGCAGTTGGTGGATCCCAGTGGCTTTATCGCGGGATCCATCGGCTCAAATTTCAAAGCGATTCTGTATGAGGCGATCACTTACATCCCGGTAATTGGAAACCTCGTCCAGTCAGTGAACGCCGCCTCGCAAGGCAACTACTGGCAGGCCGCCGGGTATCTCGGCTTGGCCGTACTTGATGTCATCCCCCCGGCCAAGCTCGTCAGCACCACCGTCAAGGTCGCTCACGTCGCCTCCACCGCTTCCCGCGTCGCCTCCTCCGCTAAAACTGCCGTCCGGATCTCAGAGAGTGGCTTACTTCGCAGTTCCAATAAATTGATGGGAGTTGAACGCGCTTCTGACAATTTGATGGTAGCAATCGGCTCTCGAAGGGATCTGAGGACGGGAAACGATATTGTTAGACTGTTAGATATGCAGAAAGCCGAAGCAGCTATGTTTGATGGCACTAATTTAATTTTGCATCGCCCTAATCCGAGTAAGGCAGCGATGTTAGAAGAATTTTTGCATGGGACTCAGTCTAAGCTGGGTTTGACTAGTAGACCAGGATTTAATGCAGAAGCACATGTGAAAAGCTTCATGATACGACATCAAAAAATGCTAGGCTTAAGTGCGGCAGATGTTGAAATTCTTCAACAACTAATGAATTCCGGATTATAGGAAAGGCTGACATATGCGATATTTTATTATTGACCATTACGATATTGGGACAGATCGCTCTGTCCTCTCGGTCACATCTGATACAACTACCGATTTTGTTCTAGGGCGGTATCGCATTGAAAGCCTTGGTTTTCTTCCGCTTAGTGTTGATGTCGATGGTCGTCGTCCCGATATCAACGACAAGACTGGCAGGTCTTATCTAGTTACGATAACGCAAAGTGTGGACTTGAAGCCTAGACTGAGATCAGGCGTTGTATGTGAACTGGTTGCAGTTAATTGTTACGATAACCCGGACACCGTTCGGGAAGAGTGAAGGGAACATGCCAAGAGGAAGAATATGTTCTTGCGGGTGATAGAACAATATATGAAAAACAAACAAGAAATCTCAATGTGTGATACTTTAATCAAAATCGGTTTAGGTGGGCAGGCTGATGAGCTTCTACAACTAAGTTGTCCATTCTGTGGTTCACCATTGTGGGTAAATTTTCATCAAGATCGAAAGAGCGCAGTAAATTATTTTTGTTTTACCAAGATCAACCTAAATCCACGCTTATGAAACTATTCCAGCTCCTGCCATTTGTCGTAGCCTTGCTCGCCCCGGTTTTGGCTTACGCCACCGAGGAGAAGGCTTCCCTATCGGAACCCGCTTCGGTTGTCACCACCTACACGGTGGAGACTTCGCAAGAAGGCCATGCCGCTTATATAGACCAGACCGCTGTCGCGCCCGACACGACCCGGTACTGGAATGTAACGACTGCCGACGGCAGCATCCAGCCGCTGATGTCGTTGGATGACGCAGGCCGGCTTGCCTTCTTCCGTTTCGGCGATCCCGACACTCCGGCAATTCTGATCGACCCGAACGGAGCAACTCCGGCCATTTGGGTCGGCGAGCAACAGGTGGTTTTGGATCATGTCGCCAATTCCGGCCATTCGTTGACATTACAAACGCAACCAATGCTTGCTACTGCCGCAGCAAGCGGTGCATTCGAAGCAGGCGGAGGGGCGGCAACTGGCGTTAATTCCATCGCAATTGGATACAGTGCTCAAGCAACAACCGATAATTCTGTCACGGTAGGTCCTTGGTCTCGTGCCACGGGAATCTCAACCGCAGCCTTTGGTAATGATGCTCGGGCGACAGGCGATTATTCACTTGCAATAGGTCCTTGGTCACGCACGCCGGGAAGGTCGGCGATTGCTATCGGTGATGGTGCCCAGGCAACACTTTTTGCAAGCGTTGCAGTAGGGCCTTGGTCACAAGGCGTTGGCAACAATTCAATGGCGCTTGGCAATCATGCCTATGTCGGGAAAGATCAATCCATTGCAGTTGGTTTTTTCGCAAATGCTACAGAAGAGAATTCCGTGGTAATCGGGACAAGAGCTTCGGCAGCATACGCCAATGCCATTGCCATCGGCAACCAAGCCAATGCTTCACTGAGTTATTCGACAGCAGTCGGCGCATGGGCGCAAGCGACGGGAGAAGCCTCAAGCGCCTATGGCGTGAATACACAGGTGCCAGGACACTGGGCCAGTGCCTTTGGAAACAAAGCGAAAGCGCTAGGAGTTTCTTCCGTGGCGATTGGGAACCAAGCCAATGCTGAGAAAAACCAATCCATTGCGATCGGTACTTATGCCAATATTGCAGATGAAAACTCCATTGCGATCGGCACGAGAGCTTCGGCTGCATACGCCAATGCCATTGCCATCGGCCTGTACGCAGAGGCCGCCCATTTTCGGCAAATCGCTCTGGGTGCTTATAATAAAGTAGAACCATTCACGACGCTCTTCATGTTGGGTAATGGGACCAGCTCAACGGATCGCTCCAATGCCCTCACGGTCACCCGCGAGGGAAAAATGACCCTCTATCACACAGGCTACACCAATCCTACAGATCAAAACCCAACTCCCAGCCAGCCCGAAGCACTCGATGTCCAGGGTTCGGCACGAGTGCGTGGTGAACTCGACGTCCAGGGCTTGGCCCGGGTGCGTGGCACTCTCTATGTCCAACCCGCCGGTGATATTTCGATGGGCGGATTTACTTCGCAATAATGCCCCAACAACGCCGCCTTCCTCGTGACCTCACTTATTTGCCATCCGGTTTGACTGCTGTTTGACGGTATTCCTGTACAAACGATAAAATGCTGGTAACTCGGGAGCTTGGAGAAAAAGGAAGGTTTTGCGTTTTCGATGGAAGCACGTGATGGGAGTGAAGTATATGATAACCTCATCCGGCAGGCAGCACAAGAGGCGCTCGTCGCATCTGCATCGTTCCGCGTAACATCAGTTATAAAACTGACGTTACGCAGAGGACACAGAGAAGGCACAGAGTTCGCGGAGGCCCGTCCGGTTGAAATCAGAAATCAGGAAAGGGCGTCCCGGAGCATTGACGGCCTCCCGAAACCCTGTGCCTCTACAGTCCTCTGTGTAATTTCTGTAGAGCAGACGTCCGCGCCACAGCTTTGCTTACTGCATGTCCGGTTTTTGAGAGGCGCCCCGTGCGCCCCTGCCGGTGGGAGTGACTCCCCCGGAACGGTTGATCTCTCAGCACAAGGACAACCTTTCCGATGTTTTCCTGATTACCGAGAATCGCGTGCGCCTCCTCCGCTCCCGTTGCCATCGGCAGCGTCTTGTAAATGACCGGCCTGATTTTGCCCGAGGCAAATTTCCCCCAGAACAGCGATTCGAGCCCGGACAGGATTTGTGCCTTCTCCTCCGACGTGCGACTGCGCAGCGTGCTGCCGATCAGCTTGAGGCCGCGCCGGAAAAACACGTTCATGTCGATCTCCGTCTTCGCCCCGCCCAGCGTGGCAATCACGATCCAGCGTCCGCCCGGCGCCATCTTGATGACGTTCGCACCAAGCCCGGGCCCGGCCACGCAATCCATCGCGAGGTTGACCGGGTGTCGCTCCATGACCGCCGCCAGGTCGTCCGTCCGGCGGTTGACAACGATGTCCGCGCCGATGGTTCGCACGAAACGCGCTTTTTTTCCCGAACCGACGGTGGTCATGACTGTCGCTCCGAGTTCCTTGGTCAACTGGATGGCGGCGATGCCGAGTCCGCTGGCGCCCGCCTGGATCAAGATCGTGTCGCCCGCCGTCATGCCATCTTCGATACAAAGGTTGAGCCAGGACGTGGCAAACGCTTCGGGAAGCGCCGCCGCCTCCGCCATCGACAAGCCGGACGGTCAGGCCGAACGGGGTCAGGCCGAACGATGTGAGGGACAGCCGTACGGGGACAGCCGTACGGGGTCAGGACAGCCGTACGGGGTCAGGCCGAACGATGTGACAAAACACTGAAATGAAATCCATCCATCATCCTGATTTTTAAATAAGTTATGCTTCTCGTTCGATTTCAGGATGTCACAACGTCCGACCTGACCCCGTACGCCTGTCCGGCGGCTCCCACATCCACACGCTGCTCGTCGATGCCGGAAATCTTGTCGTTCGCCACGGGCATGGGATGCGTGGCGGAGGCAAGAGCACGGCGAATGGCCTTGCGCATCGTGATCGTGATGAAGCGTGATGCGGATGTCTCTTGTATTGACCGAACAAGTGACATTCTCCTGTCTGATAAAAAATGGCGTCGGGCCCATGATGGGGATCCGGCGGCGTCATGCCTGAAGCGGATTGGCGACGCGAAGTACCTGATTGTACGTGCGGGAATCGTCCGCCTTGTTGAAATAGATAAAACGGGCGTCAGGCGAAAAAACAGGATGCGGATGCGAGGGATGCGAATGCCCGATCCGGCTGTGCGCCAAAAAATGCCGCCGTCCGCTTGTTGTCTCGATCAGGATAATGTCGCTCTCGTGATTACTGCCTTCCCACCCTTTCCCGGGCAAATCGTGCGGGCCACTGGTGTCAACCACCGCCCAGCGTCCGCATCGACTGACATCCACATGCCAGTCGCGTCCGGCAGGGCTGACGAGGCGCGTGGGACGACCATCGGGAAATGATTCGTAAACGCCGCAGGGTTCGCCGGGACTGACTCCGTAAGCCACAACAAATACAGAGGTGTCGTGGTGGCTCCATCGTTCGTGTCCGGCGTAAAGCGTGGTGTCCGGCGAACCGGTTTTCTGGTCAAAAACGCAACGTCCGACGGGCGCCTGTTTTTCGTGCCAGCACCAGACGCGGTCCTTTACGTCGTGCGGTTGCCCTTCGTGTGAAAAACCGAGCCATGATTCGTCGTGCGGACAAAAATGAAAGTGGTTCGTCATCCATGTTTTTTCGAAAAGTTTTTTCGCGGTGCCGGTGGCGATATCCAGCGTCATGCCGCGAAAGATGTTTCCGGGATGCGCGAGGGTTCCGGGCGGGGTTTTGTTCCAGCGCAGCGAATCGAGCGTGGGGAAAAGCCCGAACGCGATTGCCGTTCCGGAACGATTGATTGATGGAAGGATGTGCAGGATTCCGGTTTCGGGTTGGTAAACGTGGCGAGGCGCGGGGTGCTCGCTGTTGAGGTCGATCAGCCAGATCGCGTTGTCGGCAATGGTAACGAGCAGGTTTTTATCCGGTGCCACATCCGCCCACAGCGTCCGTTCGGGTTGTGAGTCGCGCGGGAATTCACAGAGTTTCCGGGGCGCGCCGGTTTCAAGGTCGTATCGCCAGAGGCTGACGCGTTCGCTTTCGACGCGCGTGAGAATCACGCTGTCGCCGCCTTGGGTGAAACCGTTACTGTGCGGATACAGCAGGTGGAAGTTTCCGGAGAAATCCGTGAGTTCCTGGATCGAATGTGATTGCATGGCGGATACGTCGGGCCGGGGGGGGGGGGGAGGGAGGAAGGGAGGGGAAGAATTATCGGACGCTGGCGGTGGCGGGAATGATTTCGATCAGGCGCGGATGCAACGGAGGGAGTTCGATGGCATCCAGGTTGATGGAACCGCCATTCAGCAAATCGCGGCTTGTGGCGGGGGCCGGGGACGGGGACAGGGACAGGATGCCGGGGAGGGCGACGGTCTGGCTTGCGGGGAGAAAGTTTGTCATCGAAACGAGGATACGGTCGCCGTCGGTGTGGACAATGCGGTATTCGACTCCCCAGGCGGGTTCGCGGCTGGAGGCGTCGAGCAGGCGCGGACGGGCGAGGTTGTGTTTTTCCAGAATCGGAGCGAGCGCGGCGGAGAGCGTTTTTTCTTTTCCGGTTTTCCACGAGATCGGGGGGACGGCGAGAGCGGAGCGCAGCGCCGGCGGGAGGGCGCGTGGGCGGTTGTATTCATCCAGCGCCAGGTTGCCCTCGCCGAGGGGAACAAGAATACCGCCGTTTTTCACAAACCCGGCGAGGCCGGACACCGTGGCGTCGGGCAGATGGGTGGCGCCGGGGAGCAGGAGGATGCGAACGTCGTGCGTGGCGGGTGTGCGGCGGTTTTCGGCGAGTTGTTTCTCACTGATGAACGTCACCGGTTGTCCGAGGAAGTTGAGCGCGGCGTAGGCGGAGCAGAGAGCGCGTGCGTAGTCATCATTCCAATACAGGGAGGTGATGGAATAGAGCAGGGCGACTTTGGCCGGGGCGGCGGAGATGGCGGAGACGGGCGCGGCGAGGCGGCGCAGGTCAAACATGGTGCGGGAGGCGGCGGAGATATTGGCGGGGCGGAAATAGATGCTGCCTTCGAGGGCGGGGGTGCCGCCTTCGTTCCAGACCCAGATGGTCGTGAGGGGCATGTGGTGGAGCGCTCCTTGCCAGAGGACGGTGCGGGTGTGCGCGGGCGGGATGTGTTCGGGCGGGGTGCCGTCGCGGATGAGGTGGTTTTCGGAATTGAAAACGGGCTGGCCGCGGAAGGAGTGGAGCAGGTCGTACCAGAGAGTGGAGTGGAGCCAGTTGTAGCTGTATTCGCTCCAGGGGGCGGGCCATGCGGAGGCGTCGTTGCCGGCGAGGTCGGTGATCTCGCACATGAGTTCCGGTTCGGCAATGCGCGGCAAAAGCGTCCGCTCGAAAATATCCATCATGATTTTCGAGTGCGTGGGGAGGCCGGGGGCGGTTTTTTTGACGATGTCGTTGACCCAGCGGTGCCAGTCGGCGAAGTGCCGGTGGTTGAATCGTATCCAGTCGTAGAGGAGGCGTCGCTGGCCGATGTTTTCGCTGGTAAGCGCGGGGGAGGGGATGGGGATTTCCGCAAACGTGGTGCTGGTGGTGGTGTAGAGGGCGTTGATGGCGGCGAGGGTGCCGTGTTTGTTCTTCAGGAAGGTTTCCCATTCGGGGCGGCTCCAGGGGTCGTGGCCGCTGTTGAGGTAAACGGGTTCGTTGGAAATGCAGAGGCTGAGGAGGGCGGGGTGGTCTTTGATGGTGGGGAGGAAGCGCTGGAGCCAGTCTTTGTGAATCTGGCGGGCGGTGGGGTGGTCGATGTTGTATTTGACAAATCCTGACGAGACAATCTGGGCGAGGGTCGGGTCGGCGTCCATGGCCCACTTGGGGAAGTAGTGCGAGGAGAGCAGGAAATCGACTTTTACACCGTGCAGAGCGGCGCGGTCGAGGATGTCGCGAGCGCGGCGGATGTCGGGCGTGAGGGTGCCGTCGGGCTGGAGGTCGCGGGGGCCGCGTTCTTGCTGGATGAGGGTCGAGCCGGTCCGGCTCAGGAGGGGCAGGTCACGCACGACGTCGCCAAAGTGTCCGTATCCGTAATGGTAGTCGGGCATATTTTTGTTACGGATACCGTCTGCCGGAGAGGGGGAGGGGGAAGTGAGGGAGGATGGGGAGGAGAGGCGGGTCTTGATGGCGTCGAGGATTTGCGCGACTTCGTCGAGCTGGAGCAGCGACCAGACGGGGGTTTGTTTCCGGGTTGTTACAGGGTCGGCGACGCGTTCGAGAAAGGTGCGCGCGATGGCAAGGTCCGCCTGGATGAGGGGATCGTCGGTCGCCGCCGGTGTCGCGGAGGTTTGTTTCTGGATGTCGGCGAGTGTTTTTTGCGCGGAGGCGAGGCCGGTGGCGATGCGCGAGTGGATGTCGTGGCGCCGGACCACGGTTTCGGTGGAGGCCTGCGGGGTGGCGGCGGTGATGATGTGGGCGCCTTCGCCGGGAAGGAGGGCGGCGGGAGCGGTGAGGCGGAGGAGGCGGGTGGTGCCCGGGGCAAGCGGGGCGAGCGGGGTGTCGGGCCAGATCGGGGGGAGGGCGCGGTTGTCGGGGGTTTTTATCCGGAGGCGGAGGGTTTGGGCGGGGAGGCTGGCGCGGGCGTATTCGGCGTAGGTGAGCCGGAGTGTGTCGGAAATGTCGTAGTTGTTTTTCGGATTTTTGAGGAGTTGGACGGAGGTGGAACCCGCGGGGACGAAGAGGGCGCGGGCGAAGGCGGAGCGGTCTTTCACGCGGGCGGTGCCGGGGGTCCATTCGACAAATCGGCGGGTGAGGCCTTTGGGACCGCCGTCGTTGGCGACGATGTTGATGCCGATGCCGGCGGGGAGGCGCGCGGGGTCGAGGGCGATGGCTTCCCAGGGGATGGCAAGGGCAAGGGTGTAGCCGTCCGGTTTTTTTGTCGTTGAGGTTTCGATACGGGAGAGGTCGGTGGCGCTTTCCTGGTCGTGCATGGTGACGGTGCCGCCGGAGGCGGAAGCGGGGGCGAAGGCGATTTCGTGGTAGTTGTTGACGCGGCCTCCGACAGCCGCCGATGCGCCGGTGTCGAGGGCGAGCTGGATGCTGTCCATCCGCCAGAGTCCTTCGCCGCGAGACCAGGGGCCGGGGGTGGGGTCGAGCAGGGTGATGTGGAGGAGCAGGCGGCGGGCGTCGCGTGCGATGCGGATGTCCGCGCCGAAGGGTTGTTGCGAGGCGGGGGCAGGGTCGGGGTCGATCCGCAAGCGGAGCACGGGGAGCGTGGTGTCGTGGTCGAGCGTGGCGGCGGCGGCATCGTTGACGAAAAAAACGGGATAGAATGCGGCCGAGGCGGGAATGATGCCTTCCGTCCAGAGGGCGGGTTGCGAGATGGCGGGAGGGGCGGTGGTGGAGGCGGCGAGCGGGGTGATTGTCACGTCGTCGATCCAGATGGCGGCGGCGGGGGCGCTGGTGATGAAGAGGATTTCCCAGGGGGCGGCCTTGTCGCCCGTAGTAAAAGTGTGGCGGAATTCGCGCCAGTCGTAGGTGCCGACGGGAAAGGCCTTGCGGTTTCCCCAGCCGGGTCCGCAAGCAAAGACGCCTCCGGTGACGTCGTTGCCGCGTATTTGAAATGTCACTTCATAGGAGGTGTTGGCGCGCAGGCCGGTCACCGCCTGGCGGAGCACGCCGTAAACGTTGGGTTGCGGGGAAGAGGCGTTGGTGAGTTTGAAGGAGCGGTGTCCGCTGGCTTTTTCACCGGAGTCGTATGCACCGGTGGCTTCCGCGTTTTTGCTGGTGGCCCAGCTCCAGGGAGAAAAGACGGGGGATTCAAAACCGGGGTTGGCAACGGGATTGGTTGTCGGGGCAATCGCGGTGGGCGGAGCGGTGGAGGCGGT
>JAISAX010000430.1 GCA_031266495.1 Opitutaceae bacterium | reverse complement strand
CTGTTCCCCTCTCTCCTCTCTCCGCCCTACCCTGCTCTCTTTCTCCCTTTCTCCCCCATAATCACTCATCCTTCCTCTCCCTTCTCTCCTTCAGCAGTTTCCCTGCCGAACACTACTGGCTCCTCTCCGGTAAATCTTTGGTTGCGGCTCCGCTGCTCCAGGTCTCCGTGGTTGATTCTTCCGTATTCAGTGTTCCCTGAACACGGAACCACCGCCTTTCCCACCACTTTCAATTACACCCCGGACCATCCCCCCCCCCCCATTCCACTATTGCCGCTCTGCCACCGGACCGTTTGGGTAGGCCGTTTGCCATCATTGCCACCATGTCTCTCACTCCTTTCTCCAGCCAGCTCATTGCGGATGTCGGCATTTCTCTCGGTGACGAGGGCAAAGGCCGCCTGATTCCCGAAATCGTCCACGAACTGCGCGAGACACCCCGCCCCGTCAGCGTTGTCCTCAAAGTCAACGGCGGCGCCAATTCCGGCCACACCGCCGCCGGCATCAAACTCAACCTCCTGCCCGCCGGCGTCGTCGAAGACGGCATCCGCCACCTCGCCATCGGCAGCGGCGTTGTCGCCGACCCGCGCAAAGCCTGGTGGGAAGCGCAGCCGCTCGAACGCAAAGGATACAAAGTCCTCTCCCGCCTCCTCATCGACGAACGCGCCATGGTCTCCGACCTCACCCACCGCCTGCTCGACCTCGCGTGGGAAGACTACCGCACCGGCGCCATCCACGAAGAACCACGCGGCTCCACCGGACGCGGCATCACCCCCGCCTACCTCGACGAAGCCGGCCAATGGCAAATCACATACGCCGACTTCCTCGGCCCCCGCGAAGACTTTGCCCGCAAACTCGCGCAACGCGCCGACCGCGCCCTGCGCATCATCGAACACGTCTGCCGGACGAACGCCGCCACCTTTGCCGGATTTTTCGACAAACTCTCCGCCGCCGAACTGCGCGCCAATGCCGAAGCCATCGAACTCGGCGTATTCGGAAAAACCGAGTTCGATTTCACCCGTTTCCGGGGAGCCGCCCCCTTCACGCTCGAACTCGAAACCCTCACCGAAACGTACTGGCACGCCGGCCGCCGCCTCGCGCAAAACATCGGTGAAGTCCGCGAACTCATCCTCGGCGAAATCCGCGCCGGGCGCACCATCATCGGCGAATTCGGCCAGGCCTACTGGCTCGACAAACGCCACGGATTTTCCCCCAACGTCACCGCCTCGCACACCTTCACGCCGGAGTTTTTCCAAAGCGCCGGCATCCCCGTGCAGCCGATCCACACCTTTGGCGTCGCCAAGGCCTACGACACCAAAGTCGGCACCCACACCTTCCTCACGCAGATGGACGACGCGCACCCGCTCGCCACCATCCTGAAAAAACTCGAATTCGGCACCTCCACCGGACGCCAGCGCATGGTCGGCTGGTACGACGCCGTGGAAAAAGGCGACGCCCTCCGCTACGGCGGCTTCCAGGACGTGATGATCAACAAGCTCGACGCCCTTGCCCACCAGGGCGACTGGTCCGGCGACCTCCTCATCGCCACCGCCTACGAAGATGCCGCCGGCAAACGCTACCACCACGTACCGCGCAACGACGCCGTACGAAAAACCCTGCGCCCCGTGTATTCGCGGCACCCCGGCTGGAGCGAGGACGTTTCAAAAATCCGCCACTTTGCCGACCTGCCGAAAAACGCGCGGTGCTACGTCGCCGCGATGATGCGCACGCTGCTCGAAGTCGCGTATCACGGCGAGCCGTTCCCGGACGCCCCGGCAAAACTCCCCAACCTGCGCTATCTCGGCGTCGGACCGGAGCCTTCGCAGATCATCAAGGACGTGCCACCCGCCGCCGAACTGATCCGCCTCGGGTAATGCGGGCGGGCTGCGCCAGCACCAGGCCGGCCAACTGCGAACGGACGCGAAGAAACGCGAACCCGAAAGGAAGTGATGTCAGTGCAGGGGCAGAAGTGGCATGGGCATCCTGCCCATGAGCGTTGCCCCTCCGTGTGGCACGGGCTTCCAGCCCGTGGACGGATCGGCAGTAAAGCGCCGCCTCCCTGCCTCACTCCCGCCCCTCCCGCCCCCCCCCTCCCGTCACTCCCGCCACTCCGGACGGACTCCGGAACACGGGCAAGATGCCCGTGCCACACGTCGATCCGCGTAACATATCCATCCCAGGATCAGTGATTGACTGCCGCTACGCGGGAGCAGCCGCAGGGGCGCAGTGGATGAAGTGCGCCCCTCGCTACCGGCGGCGAGCCAGCACGAGCCAGTCCCACGGGAGCGGGTCACCCATCCACTCGGGCGGATGGTGAAACTCGGTGGACCACGGATAAGTGATCCTGTCGATCTCCAGCACATCCATCTGGTGGCCGACGAGCAGCACCTCCAGTTCCTCCTTCAGGTGGTGTTTGGTCGGCACGCCCTCGAGCGTCCGGATGCCCTGGTGCAGGGCGCGCACCGAGCCGCGCGCGGGGAGGCTGTCGCGGATGGCGGCCGCGCAGTCGAGGCCATCGCGCAGGCACCAGTCGATGCGGCGGAATTGCGTGTAGAGCATTGATTCGGTCGAGGGCACCACCAGCAGGAGGTGCCCGCCGTGACGCACCTGGGCCGTGACGGCGCGGAACGCGCTCATGCGCACGTCGAGCGAAGCCATGATGAGCACGTTGACGCAGAGGACAAAATCCACTGGCTCGAACGGATGCGGCTCGCGCGCGAGATCGGTTTGCCGGAACACGATGTTGTCGAAGCCATCGCAAGCGGCGCGGGCCTGTTCGAGCAGCCTCGGGGAAAGGTCGCAGGCATGGACGCGACAAAAATGTCCGGCGAGCAACGGCGTGAAGTTGCCCACCCCGCAGCCCAGGTCGGCCGCCATGCCCTCCGGGTCGGCGAGGGCGCGGATGTGGCGTTCGATGAGCCCGCCGGTGTCGTGCTCGCGGACGCTGAAGATCTCGTTGTCATAGTTTTCGCCGATCGCATCCCAGTAGGCGCGATTCATCTCCGTAAACGCCGACGACGCCGGCGAGGCGGGTGTGTGCTGTGCTGCCATGATGGCCAGAAAAAAGCCGGACGGCACGCGCGGCAAGGGACGATTCGTCCCCCTGGTCGCGCCATGCGGCTTGAAACCGTCGCTCACCTCGGGTTTAGTGCCCGTTTACCATGAACCAGGAGTCCGACGAAAAACCGCAATCCTCTACCGTTCCCGATCCGGCCACGCCGCCTCCGGCATCACCGTCCGCCGCTGCCGACGCGCCGCCCGCGGCCGGAGCGCCTGTCGGCGACAGCGCCCCGGCCGATCCGGCAACCCTTCTGGCCCAAGAACTTGTCGCCGCCAAAAAGGAGGCCTCGGCCAACCACGACCGCTACATGCGCGCCATGGCCGACCTGGAAAACTTCCGCCGCCGCACGATCCGCGAGAAAGACGAGCTACGACAATTCGCCGCCGGCCGCGTGCTCGAGGACCTGCTGCCCGTGCTCGACAATCTCGGCTTCGGCCTCGCCGCCGCGCAGGCGCCCAACGCCACGCCGGCCAGCGTCGTCTCCGGTTTCGGGCTCGTGGCCGACCAGCTCAGGAACGCTCTTGCCAGCCACGGCCTGAAAGACATCAACCCGGCCGGCCAGGCCTTCGACCCCAACCTGCACGAAGCCGTTTCCCACCTGCCCGGCCCGGATGTGCCCGCAGAACACGTCATGAACGTCGTCCGCATCGGCTACACGCTCAACGGCCGGCTGCTGCGCCCCGCCACCGTGGTCGTTTCCAGCGGCCCGGCGGTCCCGTCTTCGGCGGGAAATTAAGAATCAAGAATCAAGAATCCAAACCCTGCTCAAATGAACTCATACACACAGCAACAACATCCGTTGTCCAACGTCCAGCGTCTTTCATTCTTAATTATTAATTCTTAATTATTAATTCTTCATTCTTCAGATGGCTGCCAAGGAAGACTATTACAACCTTTTGGGCGTTTCCAGAAACGCCAACGACGACGAGCTGAAAAAAGCCTATCGCAAGAAGGCCATCCAGTATCACCCGGACAAAAACCCGGGTAACAAGGAGGCCGAGGAGAAATTCAAGCTGATCTCCGAGGCCTATGAAGTGCTCAAGGACCCGCAAAAACGCGCGGCCTACGACCGCTATGGCCATGCCGCGTTCGCGCCCGGCGGCGGCATGGGCGGAGCGCGCGGCCCCGGCGGCGGCGGTTTTCACGATCCGTTCGACATTTTCCGCGAAGTCTTCGGCGGCGGCGGCGGGGGCGGCGGCATGGGCGGCTTCGAGGAATTTTTCGGCGGGGGGGGCGGCGGACGTCGCGGCGGCGGCGGCCACGATGGCGACGATCTGCGCTACGACCTCGAAATCTCGCTCGAGGAAGCCGCCCGCGGCGTGGAAAAGGAAATCACCTTCCACAAGGCCTCGACGTGCGACCGCTGTCACGGCAGCGGAGCCGAGCCCGGCACGAAGCGCGTCAAATGCCCCACCTGCCACGGCAACGGCCGGGTGCAGACGCGGCTCGGCCCCTTCGTCACGCAACAAGCCTGCCCGACGTGCGGCGGCGCGGGCGAACGGATCGAAAAACCCTGTTCGGTCTGTCACGGAAAAGGCCGCGTGCAGAAAACGGCCAAGGTGCACGTGCGCATCCCCGCCGGAGTCGATACCGGCACGCGCCTGCGTTCCAGCGGCAACGGCGAGGCCGGCGTCGGCGGCGGCCAGCCGGGCGATCTCTACATCGTGCTCACGGTGAAAACCCACGAACTTTTCGAACGCCAGGGCGACGACCTGTTTTGCGAGATTCCGATCAAGTTCACGCTGGCGACGCTCGGCGGTTCGATCGAGGTGCCCACGCTCTCCGGCCGCGCCTCGCTCAAGATCCCGGCCGGCACGCAGAGCGGCACGACCTTCCGCCTGCGCGGCAAGGGCGTGCCCTCGCTCCACCAGCGCGGCCGCACCGGCGACCAGCTCGTGCGCGTGCACGTCGAGGTGCCGCAGACACTGACCGGCGAACAGCGCAAGTTGCTGGAGGACTTCGCCCGTGTGAGTGGCGACGCCGACCAGCCCACGTCGCGAAGCTGGTTCGACAAGGCGAAGAAGTTTTTCTGAGAAGCTGATGTTACGCGCTTGCGACGTGGCACGGGCATCTTGCCCGTGGACGGCGCTCCGCGCCGCAAGCGTCCCCCTCCCCCCCCCCCCCCGGCAATCATGGGCAGGATGCCCATGCCACATCAAACCCGCGGGCTGGAAGCCCGTGCCACGCAGTCACTCCCGCGCGCCGTAGAGCGCGGTGCCGATGCGCACGCAGGTGCTGCCCGCGGCGATCGCCGCCTCCATGTCGCCGCTCATGCCCATGGAAAGCTCGTTGAGCGGCACGCCCCGGCTTTTGACCAGATCGTCGCGCAGGGTGCGCAACGCCTCGAAGGCGCGTTTCGCCACGTCGGGATCGTCGCTCAGCGGCGCGATCGTCATGAGGCCGTCCACGCGCAGGTGCGGCAAGGTCAGGGCGACGTCGAGGAGGCGCGGCGCGTCCTCGATCTCCGCGCCGAATTTCGCCTCGTCGCGGCCGGCGTTGATCTGCAGGAGCACGGCCAGCGTCTTGCCGAGCCCGGCCGCGGCGGCGTCGAGCCGGGCGAGAAGTTTTGGCGTATCCACGCTCTGGATGCGATCGAAGTGGGCGGCGGCGAGCGCGGCCTTGTTGGATTGCAGGTGCCCGATGAGCTCCCAGCGGATCGGCGCGGTGGAGTGCGCGCGTTTGTCCACGCCTTCCTGCACGCGGTTTTCGCCAACGGAGCGCAGGCCATGGCGGGCGGCGTATTCCACGGCGTCGGCGGGATGCGTCTTGGTGACGGCCAGCAGCGTGACTTCGGAGGGCAGGCGGCCGGCTTTCGCGCAGGCGGCGGCGATCTGCGTCCCGACGCGGGCGACGTTGGCGGAAAACTGTTCGTAGGTGATCATGAACAAACGGCGAAGTCGTCAGTCGAAAGCCGGAAAACCGGAATGTCAAAAAAACGGAGCGTCTGGCAGAGGATGCTTTCGGGTGCCTCGAAGCCGGCCTGCGTCCAGGTCACAAGAAGGCGGCTGACGCCACCCGAACCATAGAGTACCCTCTTCCGGTTTGTCCTGTCGCCCGCAGCCGCAACCTTGCCCGGCACGCCGCTTGCCCTTGCGGAGCAGTCCGCAACCTTGCCCGGCAACCGGTTTTGACCTCCGGCTACGGCCGCAATCCCGAAATTTGCCAAAACCACGCCGTCGCCGCTTGCCGACCGGCATCCCCAGGCAAACATTGATCAATCGTCATCCCGTGAAACGGCATACCTTTAGCCTCGGCAAATTGCGTAACGAAGAACTGATGTTACGCGATTCCTCTCGCAGGGGCGCACCGGGCCGTGCAAAAACGCCCCTCCGCGTAACTTCAGTTATTTACGGAGTCCTCGAACCGCAGGGTGCCGTTTATGTGCTTCGTTTCTGGCATGGAGTGCGCGGAGAGCCTGATCTGACGAATCGGACAGGATAATCTCTCGCCGTCAGGCGAGCGCTTCGGCGAGGGTTTTGATGATTTCGCCAGCCGGTTCGCAGCCGATGCAAAGCCTGAGCAACCCGACGGGGATGCCGGCGGCGGCGAGGGTGGCGCGTCCGGCGTCGCTCGTCACCAGGTCGTAGTGCGCCAGATAAATGAACGGCGAGATGAGCGTGGTTTTCATCCCGAAGCTCGGGCCCTTGGCCAGGCGCACGCGATCATAAAAACGCTCCAGCGGAAAATCCGCCGCCAGCGCAAAGCTGACCATGCCGCCGGCCGATTGCGGCGTGCGCGCGATGGACGCGTAGTGGGCGCCCGAACCGGCGTCGGCCTGGCCCGACCAGTACACGCGGGCCACGCGGGGGTGGTTTTCGAGAAACGCAACGACCTCCGGCGCGGTGCGGTTGATCTGCGCGATGACTTCGGGCGTGTCGTCGATCTGGGCGGCCAGCCGGGCCACGTCGCGCGAATACGCCGGTTCCAGCGTCTCGGGCAACGCCTCGCGAAAGGTAGTCGCGTGCGGACTACGGGGATTGACGACGGCGGCGCCGAGCAGCGCGTCGCCTTCGCTGGCGGTGTATTTGGTCAGCGACTGCACCACGACGTCGGCATGCGGGAGCACGTTCAGGTTGAGCGGCGACAGGACGCTGGTGTCGATGACGAGGAGCGCCCCGTGTTCGCGGCAGAGCGCGGCGAGCGTGGCCACGTCGGGCGTCTGCACGAGAGGGTTGGTCGGCACCTCGGCGATGACGCCGGCGATGGCGTCGCCTTCGCGCGCAAAAAGCTCGCGGAGCGCGCCGACATCGGCGGCGTTGTGCAGGGTCACATGGTCGCCGGGCGCGGCGGCATGGTACTTTTCGAGGAGGGCGATGGTGTCGAGGTAGAGCCAGCCGAGCTGCACCCACTTGCGGCGGCCGCGCGCGCGCTGGAGACGCGTGGCGATGGCGAGCACGGAGTGGACTGCGTTCATGCCGCTCGGCGCGAGGAAAACGTCGTCCGGCGCGGTCTCATAGTAGCCGGCGAGCGTATCGGTCACGTGCCTCTCCGCGGCGCGGGCGAGGGTCTCGCTGTCCGTGGCATCCCGGCCGTCCCTTCTTTCGTTTGCATCCCTTTCGTTCCTTCCGAACAGCGCTTCCGGCTCCGCCGCCGGCAGCACGCCTTCGCGCACCAGATAATCCTCGGCGGCACGCGAGGAGAGAAACACGCCGGTGTTTTGCAAAAAAGTCTTGGCGCGACGGCCCAGCTCCGGGTCGCGGTCGCGGGGCACGAGCACGCCGGGCAGGGGCGCGTCGGCGAGCAGCGTGGCGCGGGAATCGCCGAGCCACGCGATGAGCGCGGTGGCGGCGCAGAGCGAGGACGCCAGCCAGACGTCGTGCGTGTCGTCGCCACGCTGTTGCATGAGATGCGCGGCGGCCTGGCGGATGAGCGGATGCACGACAAAGCGCGGATAGCCGGAGGTCATCTGCCGGATGATTTCGGGGTCCTTCTCCTCGTAGCCGATGACCGCGCGCATGGTGGGCAGGCTGCAGGAGACGCCGTGGAGGCGGTCGGGAATACGGGTGCCCGGTGGCAGGTGCGTGAGCGTCGTCGGCATGGCTGGATCCTGGGAATGGAAGAGGAAAACCATGCGCAGGGAGCGGCCGGGAGGCAACTGCGACATTGCGCGGGGCGAAAAACGCGGACGGGGGGGGACGGGGAACCGGCCCGATGTTGAAACTTGAAATCCTCGCGCCGCCCCGCGACCTTCCGGCGCGATGAAACTTGTTTCCTGGAACGTCAACGGCGTGCGCGCCGCGCTGCAAAAAGGGTTGCTCGACTACATGACCGCTTCAGACGCCGATGTGCTCTGCCTGCAGGAAACAAAGTGCCAGCCGGGTGACGTGCAGCACGTGGTGTGGCCGGACGGCTATCGCGTCTGGTGGAATGCCGCGCAGAAAAAAGGCTACAGCGGCACGGCGATCTTTTCGCGAGTGGAACCGGTGGCGGTGAGTTGCGGGCTCGGCCTGCCCGAACACGACAACGAAGGCCGCGTGCTCGTGGCGGAGTTTGCCGATTTTTATCTGGTCAACGTGTATGTGCCCAACGCGCAGGACGAACTCGCGCGCCTCGCCTACCGGCGGCGCTGGAACGCGGATTTTCTCGGCTACCTGCGCTCGCTCGAAAAGAAGAAGCCGGTGGTGGTGTGTGGCGACATGAACGTGGCCCACCAGGAGATCGACCTGGCGCGTCCGAAGGAAAACGTGGGCAACGCCGGTTTCAGCGACGAGGAGCGGGAGGATTTTTCGACGATCTTGCGTGCCGGGTTTGTGGATACGTTCCGCGAGTTCGAGAAAGGCCCCGGCCACTATTCCTGGTGGACCTACCGCGCCGGCGCGCGCGGTCGCAACATCGGGTGGCGCATCGATTACTTCCTCGCCTCCGCCGCCCTGCGCCCGCGTCTGAAGCGTGCTTGGATCGAGCCGTCCGTCACGGGCAGCGACCATTGTCCGGTGGGGCTGGATCTGAAGTAGGGGGGGGGAGTAACACAAAAAGAGGACAATGCAGGAGCGTGAGCGCCGGCAGGGGCGCGGGGTTCCGGTCCTCTCTCTCCCGTTCCGTTCACCGGGGCATGAGGTTGATGGCTGACGTTGTCCGCACCGTTGCTCCCGGCACCCAGGTGCTTTCGATCAGGGTGCCTTGCTGGAATGGAGGTATCCCGGTCTCATGACGGAGGATCTGTCCGGTCAGGGCATCGACCGACGCCATGCCTGTCCATTCCGGGCGCTGTTCCATTCCGGCGACTTTGCCGCGTGATTCCCTGGGCAGATCGAGCAACGCCACACCCAGATCGTCGGGCAGGCGCAAGCCGAGAGCGGCAATCCATTCGAAAATCCAGCTATTGAGGGCCAGCACGGCATCGACCCGGCTGTCCTCCAGCCAGCGGGCGAAAGCCGGTTGTGCCTCGGGGTAAGTCCGGTGCGAGTTATAGCGGGGATGCTCGAAATAGAAGACGGGCGGCGCTTCCAGCCCGGCTTTCTCCAGACAGGTGCGGTATCCCGAGACAAAGCGGTGCTCCAGCGTGTTGTCGAGCCAGCGCACCATGTAGAGTCCGATACGCTTGTATCCGGTTTCCAATAACCTTGCGCAGCCCTGCATGGCGGTCGAGTAGTGGTCGTTGCAGACAAAGTGAAAGGGCAGCGTCGGAATCCGCGAACCGATGGTGAGGACCGGGAATTGTCCCCAAACGGGTTTGTAGTCCGGCAGGAGCGACTTGAAATCGTCATCGGTCGAATAGAGGGCCACGCCCTGCATGTTGCGGGCGCGGAAGATGTCCGCCAGACGCGCCGGTGTGACGTCCGGTTCATACAGCCAGAAGGGGTCCACTCCGTAGCCGAGTTGGTTCGCCCGTGTTTTTACCCCGTCGAGCATGTCGGCCAGCACACTGGGAAACGATATGCCGGCCGGGTTGTTGTTCGAGCAGTTGACCAGCGCCAGTGTCGCCACGTAGCGGCGTTTTCGCGACAGCTTCAGTTCGTGCATGAGCCGGGCGACGAGCGCATTGGTCCGGTAACCCATCCGTGTCGCTATCCGCTGGATACGCCTGCGCTGTTTTTCCGAGATGACGGGGTCGTTGCGCAATGCCATGGAGACGGTGGATTTCGCCACGCCTGCGCGGCGGGCGATTTTCGCCATGGAGGGAGGGGGAGTCGGGTCGGAAGGTATTTCAACAGCCATGCGGTGCCTGATAACGGGATGCATAAAAACGTCTGGATCGGTTCAAAGACGCTTGCAAACAGATGTTACGCGGCACCAGCGGCCAATTGCATCACGCCAACCGGCGATTGCATCGCACCAATGCGAATTCCGGGACGCAACGGAGCCGGGCTGCGAGCCGGGCGAGCCGCTTGACACACCCCGGAGGTAAAACAACCGTGTGTAACATGAGCACAAGCACCCTGCGCGAACTGCGCCACAACTTCGCCGTCGTCGAAAAGGCGGCGCAATCAGGTCCGGTCAGAATTACCCGCAAAGGGCGTGTCATCGGCATCTACAAGGCCAACCGGGAAAAGAAGTGGTCGCTTCCGGACTTCGCGGGACGCGCCGTGAAAACGAAAAGCTCATGGGTGGACGTGCTCGATTTCATTCGGTGAGGGCCTACGCCGACACGTCCTTTCTCGTCTCTCTCTCTACGTCGCCACGGACAAGAACCATGCCCGGGCGCTGGCGCTGGCCGGTGCATGGCGCACACCGCCCGGACTTCCCTTTTCCCGCTTCGGACTGGTCGAGATGCGCAACGCCTTTTCGCGGATGCAGCACCGGGCGAGTTGCAGGCGGCGGATGTGCAGACCTGCAAGACGTTGCTCGAGTCCGACCTGAAAAACGGCGTTCTGGGCCCCTTCCCCATGCCGCCCCAAAATGACTGGCTCGACACCGTCCTGCTGGCCGCCGAAACCATCACGCCCCGCACCGGCACGCGCACGCTCGACATTATCCACATCGCGCTGGCGCGGCACCATGAGGCCAGCCACTTCATTTCCTTTGATCACAACCAGCGAAAAGCCGCTGCGGCGGCAGGGTTTTTGTTGACCCCGGCAACACTCTGAAGCGTGGGCGGCGCCCCCCCCCCCCCCCCCCCCCGGCCCCGGGGGGCCACCCCGGCCCCACCCAAACA
>JAISAX010000428.1 GCA_031266495.1 Opitutaceae bacterium | reverse complement strand
CATGGTTGGACAAATATCGATGCAATTGGAAAAATTGCGAACGTAAGTTAAATACCAGCAAACATTTCGTCGTATTATCATTTATCTCTGTATTATTAAAAAGATTCTAAACACGCTCTAAGACCGTCTGTTTGTGTTCCGCCCGTGTGGATTGAGGAGAAGGCGATTCGGGTGAAGGTCTCGAAGTTTTCAAATGTGAGGGTGGTGTCGGCGGGCAGAGTGGCGGGGGAGCATGAGACAGAGCGCGCCTGTCGCCACAAGCAGGATTTTGTCCGGTGTTGGTGTCGGGTGTTTTTTCATGATGTTGTCTGGTGTTCTGATCGACCTTGGTGGGGTTACCGTCAGGGCACAGCCCGTGCCACAGCTTATCCTTGTTTTACCCGCAATATTTGCATTGGGTCATTCGTTCCTCTCCCCCCCCCCCCCGCCGCCCATGAAAAAACCGGTCAAAGTCGAACGTGAACTTGTTTTCACCCATCCGGATTTCCCGCTCGATGTATCCACCTGGGAAAAACATCCGGATTATCCGCCCCATACCCACGATTTCTCCGAAATCGTGATCATCGCCCAGGGGACGGGTTTCAATGTCGTGGGCGAGGAAGAGTTTCCTCTCGGGGCCGGCGATGTCTTCGTGCTCCACGGAGAACGTCCGCACGGTTACCGCAACACCCGGAATCTCACCGTGATCAATGTCACCTATGACCCGGCCCTGCTCGCGGCGACCCGGCTGGATGTCGCGGGGATACCGGGCTATCAGGCCCTGTTTGTCATTGAACCCGCATTACGGAAAAAAGGGCGCTACGAACGCCACATGCATCTCGACATGGATCACCTGATCCGGATCAAAACCCTGACCGACGCGATCGAGAACGAGTTGCACTCCGGCACGGCCCGCCGCCAGTCCCGCCGCTATGACGAACGCCACCTTTCCGGAAAAGAGAGCACCGGCCCCCGTTCCGGCAATCACGGCTGCCAGTTCATGGCCATGGGACATTTCATGATTCTGGTCGGTCTGCTCTCCCGGTGGTATCTGGGAAAACCGACCGTCGAGACCCGGAAAATCATCGGTATCGGGGAGGCAATCAGCTTTCTGGAAACCCGCTCCACCGAAAACATCGAGGTGGATGCCCTGGCCCGCATGGCAGGCATGTCGAGGCGCAGCTTTTATCGTGTTTTCCAGGAAGTCACGGGCGAGAGTCCGCTGTCCTGGCTGCTCCACAAACGTATCATGAAAGCGGTGACACTTCTTAAAACCACGGACAAGAACGTCACCGAAACGGCCTTCGAATGCGGTTTTGAAGACAGCAATTATTTCACGCGCCAGTTCCGCAGGGTGATGGGGATTTCCCCCCGCGAGTTCAGAACCCGCCAGCGAATATTCTAGCCCCCCCCCCCCCCCTCATTTGAGCGACAAGCCTTATCATTTCTTGCAATCCATTTTCCCGTAACATGACTGGCCTGCCGGCATCAAATATGCCGGCAGGCCAGTAAGGCTGGAAAGGTCAGCGTTGTGAGGACCGACGCTCAGGAGCGGCGTCGGAGCACGGCATACACGAGGATGCCGAGGCCGCCGATCAGGGCGATGGTGGCGGGTTCGGGGATGTTGCCTGTCAGGGCGAGAGTGCCGGTCGCCTGGGTGAAGCTCCAGCGTCCGTCGTTGCTGGTCCAGATGCCCGACCCGTTGTTGATGAAGGTCAGTGCGCCGGAATTATCCTGCACCGCAAACGTGCCGGTGAAGGATTCGGTCAGTGTGTTAACGTCGATCAACAGCCACGAGCCGCTGGATGCGGTGACGCTGCTCAGGTCGAGCTTGAGCTTGCCCGAAAAACTCAGCGTGCCTGCGCCGGTGATTTGCGTGGTGGTGGCAATGGCGTCCGTGATTTTGAAGAGCACCGAACTGTTCGAGCCGTTGGAGAGCGTCGTGCCGACGTCGAGCGTCGCACCGCTGGCGATGGTGACGCTGCCGCCGTTGAGGGCGCCGACACCGCCGAGGTAAAGCGTGCCGGTGTTGATCTCGGTCGCACCGGTGTAGGTAGCCTGGCTCCAGAGTCTGACCCCGCCAGCGCCGGTTTTGATGATGCCCCCCGTGCCTGTCACGTTGCTGGCGATTGTGATGGTTCCGCCATTGGTGTTGAGCGTGAGAGTTTTACCCGCGCTCAAATCAATCGTGCTGTTCAACGTGGTCGTAATGGTGGCGTCCTTGTTTCGGATTACGCGGGCGCCGTCACCCGCGGCGACGGTGATGGTGTTGTCGTAGGTGGCGGTGTTGCCGATCTCGAGTGTCGCGCTGTTGGCACTGCCACTCTCGCCGAGCGTGACGCTGCCCGTGCCGAGTCCGCCCGCGTGGCGCAGCAGAACATTTCCGTTGTTAATCGTCCACGCGCCCGAAAAACCGGCAGTTTTATTGTCGGCCCAAAGCTGGAGGTTGCCCGGACCGATTTTGACGACGCCGCCCGTGCCGAGAAACTGGTGACTGGTGCTGATCTGGGCCGTGCCCGCTCCCGTGTTGATTGTGACGGCTTTGCCGGCGGTCAAATCAATCGTGCCGCCGGAGATGGTCAGCGTCCCCGATGCGGACGGGTCGGAAACGTAATTTTCAATTACGCGCGCGCCCGTGCCTGCCGCGACAACGATGTTGTTGTTGATTGCGGCGCCCTGGTCAAACGAGCCGGCGGAGAAAATCGCGTCGTTCGCGCTGCCGGAAGAATCCGTGTCGCCAATGGTGACAGCGCCCGTGCCGAGCGCGCCGGTGCTACCCCACGCGCGAACTGTTCCCTGCTTGATGTTGATGCCGCCGGAAAATGGTTCGGATTTGTTGTCGCGGTAAATCCGCATCATGCCGACACCGTATTTGTTGATGGCGCCGCTGCCGGAAACGCGTCCTTCAAAATCCACTACAGTCGTCGCGCTGTTGGCAAAAATATCAAGCGAGCTGTTGAGCACGACGTGACTCGAATTGCCCTCGGTGCCGATGCGAACTTGCTGCAAGGCGATTCCGCTTTCGACCGTGAGTGAGGCATTGCCGGAGTCGGCCTGAAAGGAGAGGTTCGCGGCTGAACCGCCAGCGCTTGCCGTGCGCGTCTGAATATCGAATGTCACGTTCGCGTCAGTGCCCGTTGTCAATCCGCTGCCGAAGGTCAGTGATCGCACAACGGTGGCGGCACCAAGCCAGGTCGTGTTGCCCGTCATGGCGTTGTTGAAGATGAGGTCGGCGGTGTTGGTGAACGAAGGCGTGGCGTCCCAGTTTGTAGCGACGTTCCATGCGCCGCTGTCGGCGACGTTCCATGACCAGGTGTCGGCGGCGAGGCGGACGACAGTTGGCGCGGAGAGCGCGAACAGGGCGGCGGTTGCGGTTGCGAGGATTCGCGGAGTTTTCATTTTCAGGTTTCCAGGTTGGTGGTTCGTTGTGGGTTGCATGGCGGTGAGGGGGGGAGAGAGAGAGATGTTTTTCACGGATGCTTGCCAACGAGTGTTGTAGCGAAATCGGTGTTCGCGAGTTGCGTCGCAGTGACAGCCTTGATGTGGCCGTCGAAGAAGAGGACGTTGGCAGAATTGCTGTGCCGCGTAACGACGTCGGCCACCCGGCCGACCTGCGTGCCGGAGGACGGCTTGCAATCGGCGACAAGCAGCGTCGTCGAGGGAGCAACGATATCGGAGACGCGCACCAGGTTTCCGCCTTCGCTCAAAATGTTGCTGTTGATGCCCGAATCTACGCCGGAATCGCCCCAGCCATGCTGGCCGCTTTCGACAGCGGGGCACACAAAAGGAGTTTTTTGCGGATGCGGCTTGGAGGCGTCGGAAACCCACCCCTGCCTGAAGCGGCGTCCGGTATCGAGATACGGCCAGATGGTGAAGGCGAGCGCGCCTTCCATCCCCGTGCCGCCGCCGAACCAATATGGTTTTTGTCCGGCGAGTCCCGCGCCGTCGCTCGACGACAATGTCTGGTGTGAACGCGGGTAGGCGTCCTTGTGGTCCTGCGTGTAGAGGGTGATGGCGACGAAGATTTCGCGCAGGTTGTGGATACATTCGACGGAACGCGCTTTTTTGCGGACGCCGGAGACAACCGGTATCGTGATACCGGCGAGGATGCCGATGATGGCAATGACGGTCAGCA